>CANHCD010000001.1 GCA_947458795.1 Cyclobacteriaceae bacterium
CAAGCCTCAGGTAGACTTGTACGAGATCGATGGCAAAGAAATCATCGTGTTGGCAGAAGGCCGATTGGTGAACTTGGGTTGTGCTACGGGCCACCCATCTTTTGTGATGTCCAACTCATTCACCAACCAGACGTTGGCACAACTAGAACTTTGGGCCAACTACAAGAACTACACTCCTGGAGTATATGTGCTTCCCAAGCACTTGGACGAGAAGGTTGCCTTCTTGCACCTGGCTAAGTTGGGCGTACAGCTAGACACCCTTTCTCAAGACCAAGCGCAGTACATCGGCGTGGAAGTGAAAGGACCGTTTAAGCCGGAATACTATCGCTATTAAGAGCCTGCAGGGAATTTCCCTTCTTATTAAATTTCAAAAAGTAGCTCAATATGAGCTACTTTTTCTTTTCAAATCTTCCCAAGGGATGGTATATTGAAAAAAATTAAGCGAAAGACTATGAACTATACTGAAGGAATGCTCCGAGAAGGATCGTTGAAAGGAAAAAATATCTTGATTACGGGTGGCGGTACGGGCTTAGGCCGAGCCATGGGGGAGTATTTCTTGGAGTTGGGGGCCAACCTAGTGATTACCTCTCGAAAGCTAGAGGTACTGGAAGAAACAGCCAAAGAGATGATGGCCAAATCTGGAGGCAAGGTGATTCCCGTCGTTTGTGATGTAAGAGAGATTGATCAAGTGGAAGCCATGTGGGCCAGGTGCATCGCTGAATTTGGGCAAATTCATGGGGTATTGAATAATGCGGCGGGCAATTTCATCAGTCCTACCGAGCGACTTTCTGCCAACGCTTTCAATACGGTCCTAGATATTGTCCTCAAGGGTACCTCGCAGGTTACGCTGACTGCTGGCAAGCATTGGATTGCAGAAAAGCAGCCTGGAGTATTTTTAAATATTGTCACCACCTATGCCTGGACAGGTTCAGGCTATGTAGTTCCTTCCGCGGCTGCAAAGGCAGGTGTTTTGGCACTTACGCGTTCGCTGGCTGTGGAATGGGCCAAGTACGGAATCCGATCCAATGCGATCGCACCCGGACCTTTCCCTACCGAAGGCGCATGGAGTAGACTACTCCCAGGTGATCTAGTTAAGAAATTTGACCCAGCGAAGAAGGTGCCTGTCGGAAGAGTGGGAGTACACCAGGAATTGGCCAACTTGGCAGCCTACCTGATCTCTGATTTTTCTGCTTACGTCAATGGGGATGTAATCACGATTGATGGAGGAGAATGGCTGAAAGGTGCAGGAGAGTTTAATAATTTGGAGATGATACCCCAAGAAATGTGGGACATGATGGAGGCATCTCGCGGAAAAAAGCCCTAAGCCCCAAAGTGATTTGGGGCTATGTCAAAGCAAAATGGAAAATTAGAGGAGCCTAATCTTCCAGCTTCCGAATACCATCCGATTGATACAACAATAATTCAATAAAGTCTCGCCAAATAAAAGAAATGCAAACCCCATCCTTGAATCTGAACCGTCAGGAGTTTGGAGATCCAATCAACAAAGACAATGTCCTTACTTTGGAGGAAGCCCATGCCCTTTTAAATGAATGGGTACTGAATGAGCGCTTGAAAGTGCATATGAAGCAAGTAGGACATCTCATGAAGGAGTATGCCTTGCAAGCGGGAATGGCTGCTTCCGAAGCCCACAAGTGGCACTTGGCAGGTTTACTTCACGATGCCGATTGGGACCAATGGCCGGATCAGCATTGTCGAAAGATTATTGAAGAGCTCGAGGCAAGATCCATAGACCCTGAAATCATTCGGGCGATAGCCTGTCATGGTCCCCGTTATTTTGGGGTGGAGCCACGCACGGCGATGGATAAAATGCTCTATGCCTTTGATGAACTGAGCGGATTGGTACATGCCTACTCCTTGATGCGTCCTGAAGGTTATGCCGGGATGGAGGTGAAGGGCGTCAAAAAAAGACTTAAAGACAAAACCTTCGCTGCTCAAGTAAGCCGGGAGGATATTGATGATGCTGCGCAGCGGGCGGCAATCCCTGTGGATGACTTGATTGCTTTTGTCGTTGCCAAGCAAGGCTTTGCTGAGCTGAGCTAAAAAAAATCGACCCGCAGCACACTGCGGGTCGATTTTTTTTAATCCTCCAACTCCTGGTTGACAGGCTTGAAATTTCCTGGAGGTAAGTCTGGGCTCACTTCGGATTTTTCAAAAGGAAAAACTTCCAGAATCGAGCTTTCCGTAATGTCAGGTACCCGGAAGCTCACGAGCATGTTGTTTAGACTTTCTTGGATTCGATCGTAAGCTTGCTTCACATCTTCCGCGGTTACAATCATGTATTGGGTTACCTTTTTTTCCTTTCCATTGTCTCCATCTGCGATCAAGTAGGTCACCTTGCATTTGTACCAGATATCTGCATCATCGTAAAAAAACACATCCACGATGTTGCTCTTGCTGATTCCACTCACTTGAAAATCCCCTCGAATCTGTGATCCCAATCGGTCATAAAGGATCGCTTCAGCCTCGGTAAATGACACCGCATCCACCAGATATTGTTCGGAAATACTTTTCAAAAGACCCTCTTCAGTTTCTTTCGCATACTTTACTTTACATAAAAACCAAATTCTCATTTCTTGCTAGTTTAAAGGTTCGAATCTACCGTATCTCTTGCAAAGTGCTGTGGAAACTTAGAAAAATATTTTAGTGTGTCCCACCAAGAGAACTCTCTAGTAAAAATCATTGTCTTGATTCGATTAAAACAAGGATTCGAGATGAGAAGGTAGTGATGCACCAAAAAAAGAGTTAAGTTAATCTTTTGAAAAGCCTGCTCACCTCAATCTTTGGAACCTTGATTCCTTTCTTGCCACCAAGGATTGGATAGCATATGGGTTGCAAGCATTCCTTAAACCAACTGACCATGTGGCAGAGTTTTGTTCGTAGTTTTCCGATACAACTTTTTATTCTTCACCTCAAGAAGAACCTTTCCTTGCTGTTGATTTGGTTGGTTTTGTTGGGCTTTGTGCTGCAGCAGTTTGGGGTTGTCCTGGGTATTCCCTATTTATTTCTAGATCCCGAATACCTGAATGAAGTCTCTTGGTTGAGTTTTTTTTGGATGGGATTGGGCTTGGCAGTATTTACCATGACCTTCCACATGACCACCTACATCATGGATGGTTGGCGATTTTCATTTCTTGCCGTAGTGCATCGCCCCTTTATTCATTTTTGCTTCAATAATTCCCTCGTCCCCCTTATTTTTTACCTGATTTATACGGTTGAGTTTGTGCTATTTCAGTTGGCCAATGACCTCGGATCCAACTGGGAGGTCTTCCGTCTGTATCTAGGGTTTTCTTTGGGAAGCATTTTGGCCTATGGCCTACTTTTTGGCTATTTGAGCTTGACCAACAAGGGCTTTTTTATGCTCTTTTCCGAAACCATCGACAAGCGGCTCCGAAGGGTGAGCAGAAGTACTCGGTTGAAAGTAGGAGAGGCAGACCCCTTTAATTTGGAGGGACCTTCGGTTCGTGTATTCCTAAACCTACGGCTAAAATGGGAGCAGGTAAGGCCAGATATCTCCCGTTTTGAGAAGGCAAAGTTGCTGCGCGTTTTCCATCAAAATCACTGGAACCTTTTTTTGATTCAAGTTTTTCTGGTTTCAATAATTCTATTTCTGGGAGTTTTTAACGAACAGGAGCCGCTGCAATTCCCAGCTGCAATGAGTGCGCTGCTCTTGCTCGCCATTCTCTTGATGGCGATTGGAGGCTTGATCTTTTGGCTCCGATCATGGGCAGCCGTGGTGGTCCTGATCCTTGCATTAGGTGCAAATTTTATCTCCTCGTTTTCTTGGTTAAACAAGTCGCATCAAGCGTATGGAATGGATTATTCCATCGCTCCTGCGACCTACAACCTTTCTAGGTTGGATGACTTGACGCACCCCGATACCTTGCAGAAAGACAAGCAGCAGGTGCTGCAGATTTTGGATCGCTGGCGTGCCAAGTTTCCGGAAGATAGCAAGCCCAAGTTGGTGCTTGTGGCGGCCAGTGGGGGTGGACAGCGGGCAGCCTTGTGGACCTTGAAGGTGCTTCAGGAACTGCATACGACTACTTCTGGGAAACTTACGCAACATTCATTTCTCTATACTGGTGCCTCTGGGGGCGTTTTAGGGGAGGCGTTCTTTCGCGAACTTTATTTGAGATCTCAGACTGACTCCAAGCTAGACCTTGGTGCTCCAGAATACCTAAATCAATTGGCTGCGGACAATCTTAATCCTATTTTATTTAGCCTTTTAGTCAATGATCTCTTGTTTCAAACCCAAAAACTGGAATACAAAGGGAGAGTCTATTCCAAGGATCGGGGATTTGCTTTTGAGGAGCAGCTCAACAAAAACACGAAAGGGATAATGGATAAGTCCTTGGCAGACTACAAAGAACCAGAGGCAATGGCAAAGATTCCTTTAATGCCCTTGACCACTCTCGTAGTCAATGACGGTAGAAAATTGGTGGTGTCTCCTCATTCCTTCTCATTTTTCGGTAGCAGTGCCCTTGATAGCCCCTTGCCACAAGAAAAAAAGCAGTCCATTGACTTCATGCGGTTCTTTTCTCAGCAGGACCCTGGTAATCTACGCTTTCTGACTGCCTTGCGAATGAGTGCAACGTTTCCATTTATTACACCGAATGTGGAGCTTCCTTCCAATCCAAAAATGAAAACAATGGATACTGGTTTATCGGATAACTTCGGGATTCAAGATGCGCTTCGATTTGGCTATGTCTTTAAAGAATGGATTGGAGCCAATACTTCAGGAGTTGTGCTGATCACCATTCGTGATTCGGAAAAATCCCCTGAAATCGCTAATTCAGCATCTTCTAAAATCTTAGAAAAAATAATTACCCCCCTAAAAAATATCTATGTCAACTGGGACATGGTGCAAACTATCCACAACGAAGTGCTGTTCAATTATATGTCCGAGTCCATGCCCTTTGGCATCGAAAAAATTGAATTTGAATATGCTCCCGGGAAACTCTCTGCAGCACAGGCTTCTGAAATATCGGGCAGTATGCAGCGTGCTTCGCTCAACTGGAGGCTGACGGCAAAGGAAAAGCGTTCCATTGTGGCCACCATCCAAACCCAGTCCAACCAAGCCGCATTGGCTCGAGCAAGGGAGATTTTTGCTAAATGAAAGGTGTCTGGAAGGAGCTATTCTGAATTTAGTAGCCGATACCGATTTTTTTGTAGATAAAATGCATCAGCCAAGCAGGTCCGATCATCAAAAACTGGACGTCTTTTAAAAAGGATGGTTTTTTGCCTTCAATCTTGTGTCCATAGAACTGAACGATCCAAGCCAAGACAAATACAGCGATGCTGATGTATGCCAACATACCCGGGAAATTAATCGCCAGGTAATTGGATAAAAACAAACAGAAGGCAGAAAAAAGCAACATGCCCAACGTAAGCGCAGGGGATAGCGAAATGTAATAGATCAGCATTAAGAAAAGGGTAAGTGTTGCCCAATTGGCATAATCCCCTAAAAAAGGAAGTAAGTCTGCTAAAAAACCAGTAGGAATGCTGAATACCAGCCCTACCACACTAAAGAAGATTGCAGGAACACAAAACCAGTGAATTAATTTGTTGGTTTTATTCTGATGGCTTTCGCCATATTCTAGCAGTAGTGAATCAATTTTTCTCATGGATTATTGGGTTAAAATGCGGTTCTTGGAGTCACAAGTTAACCAACCAAGTTTAAAAAGTAAATTCTCTTTACCTATGTTGAGTTTTTGGGAGCAAAAAAATTTTTTGCACTACGATTTAATCGTAGTTGGAGCCGGTTTTACGGGACTATCAGCTGCAATTCATTTTAAAAAGAAGCATAAAAAAGCAAAGGTGCTAGTGGTAGACCGAGGAGTTTTTCCTTCTGGAGCAAGCACCAAAAATGCAGGGTTTGCCTGTTTTGGCAGTTTGACAGAGATTTTAGATGATTTTTGGACCATGACTCCGGATGAGGTGCTCCACTTGGTTGAGAAAAGATATGCCGGTTTAAAACAGATTCGGAAAGAATTTGGAGACCAAGCACTGCGCTACCAGCACCGTAATGGCTATGAACTAATAGGTGCCGAACAGTTGGATGCATTGGAGCAGCTATCAGATATCAATCACCTACTCCGAAAATTATTCAGTAAAGAGGTTTTTTCTCTCGTAAAAGACCCTCAGAAATTTGGATTCTCCGATACGGTGAAGGCAGTAGTCAAAAATCGTTTCGAGGGGGAGTTGGATCCTGGAGCTTATTTGAATGCACTTTGGACCAAGGCCTCTAGCCTTGGAGTACGAATCCTGACAGGACTGTCTGTGGTAGAGGTGGACCATGAAGAGGGTAGGGTATTGGCAGAAAAAAAAGATAAAAAGGAGGCTTTGGAATTTTTTGGGGAGCGCGTAGCTATTTGTACCAATGCATTTACCCAAAAATTATGGCCTTCCTCACCCTTGGAGCCGGGTAGAGGATTGATTCTTTTAAGTAAGCCAATTGACGGAGGGATTCCTTGGAAAGGAGCCTTCCACCTAGATCGAGGCTATGTATATTTTAGAGAAGTGGAGGGGCGCCTACTTTTGGGAGGGGCTCGAAACAAAGATTTCGAAAAGGAGAAAACCACCGATTTTGGTGTAAATCCTGTGATAAAGGAGCATTTGAATCGTTTGGCTCAAGAAGTAATTTTTCCTGGAAGGCCTGTGGAATGGGAAATGGAGTGGACTGGGATCATGGCTTTTGGAGCAAAAAAATCACCCATCATCCAACAGATTGGAAAGAAAACAGCAGTAGCAGTTCGGCTGGGCGGCATGGGTGTAGCCATTGGTTGGCAGGTAGGTAAGGAGGTTTCTGAACTACTTTCAGACCTGTAATTAATTTTTTTTCTTTAGCTTCATGGCTTGTAAACTCTCGACTACAATCGAATGAATAAAATACCAAAAGTCCCGAAGGTGCTCGAAGCACTTATCCCTCTGGTTTTTTTAATTACCCTCCTTGTTCTGACGATTAAAATATTTGGAACCGATGGGCTTTCAGGTTCCAATCAAATTGTATTGATTTTATCGGCCACGGTAGCAGGTTCTATCGCTGTGTTCAGATTGGGCTATACCTGGGATGCACTTCAAGAGGGTGTTGTTCGGAGTATCAGCTCTGCGATGAGCAGTATCCTCATTTTGTTTTTGATTGGAGCCTTGGCAGGAACCTGGCTACTTAGTGGCATAGTACCTGCGATGATTTATTATGGTTTGCTAGTGCTTAGTCCAACCTTGTTTTTGTTTGCAGCTTGTTTTATAAGTGCCATCGTATCTACCGCTACTGGCAGCAGCTGGACCACTGTAGCTACCGTTGGGGTAGCCTTGTTGGGAATAGGAAAAGCATTGGGATTTGAGGAAGGAATCATTGCTGGAGCCATCATCTCAGGAGCGTATTTTGGGGACAAAATGTCTCCGTTATCCGATACCACTAACCTTGCTCCTGCGATGGCAGGTACGGATTTATTTACCCACATCCGACACATGGCCAAGACGACCATTCCTACCATGTTGATTACGCTCATTTTATTTTTTGTGATCGGGCTCAACTACCAGACTGAAGGCAATGTGGAAGATGTGAAAACTATTTCCACCATCATTTCAAGTACGTTTACCCTTACTCCTTGGTTATTTCTTGTGCCGGCAATCGTCATTTTTATGATTATCAAAAAAGTGCCTGCCTTGCCTGCTTTGTTGGTTGGAGCCTTGCTGGGAGGGGTATTTGCCTTGATATTTCAACCTCAGATCATTGCACGCGTGGTAGGTGAAGAGGGCTCATTCGCGTATTTAGGATTTAAAGGGGTGATGATGGCCATGTATGGGAAGATCAGCATTGTGACTGATAATGCCCTTGTCAATGAATTATTGATTACCAAAGGGATGGCAGGGATGCTCAATACCATTTGGCTAATTGTGTGCGCCATGGTGTTTGGAGGGATCATGGAAGAAAGTGGCATGCTCAAGGTATTGGCTGAAGCTATCATCCGAAAAGTACACCGCGTTGGGTCACTGATTGCTACCACAGCAGCTACCTGTGTTTTCTTTAATATCACCACCTCAGATCAGTATTTGGCTATTTTGGTACCCGGAAGGATGTTTGCAGATGTGTACAAAAAAAGAGGGCTGAAACCGGAAAATCTTTCCCGAACCTTAGAGGATTCTGCAACAGTGACTTCTGTATTGGTGCCTTGGAATACCTGCGGAGCCACCCAAGCATCAGTCCTAGGTGTGGCTACCCTCGTGTATGCTCCGTATTGCTTTTTTAACATCATCAGTCCCATCATGACCATCTTGTATGGGTATCTCAATATTGGAATCAACTATTACGACAAGGAAGAAGAGTTGGTATGATCCCATTTAGTATAAGTAAAGAAGAAATTAGCGAGTTGCCCTTGGGCCAGTTTGAAGGCCCGATCTACCTGATCGATAAGCTAGATCAAGTGGAGGATGCGGTAGATTTTTTAGAAAATCAGCCCTTAATTGGATTTGATACAGAGACCAAGCCTTCTTTTCGGAAGGGAGAGTTCAATCATGTGTCCCTGCTCCAACTTTCCACTGCCAATCAAGCATTTGTGTTCCGACTCAATCAAATTGGGTTTCCACCTCCCTTGAGGAGCTTATTGGAAAAAGAAAATGTGCTTAAAGTAGGTGCGGCCGTACTCGATGACCTCAAGGCCCTCAAAAAGCTAAGCGATTCCTTTTACCCGCAGTCTTTTTTTGATTTGAATGATGAGTTAAAAAAAGTAGGCTTCCACAATGTAGGGGTACGAAACCTCTGTGGAATGGTCTTGAAGATTCGTATTTCTAAGGCTGAGCAAGTATCCAATTGGGAGGCAGAAAAGCTCACCGAAAAGCAGCTCCGCTATGCTGCTACTGATGCATGGGCCTGTGTAGAGATTTTCCAACACTTGAAAGCTGAAGGATATTTGAAAGACCTTTTGGGTTAAGTGAGAGGCTAATTAGGCCCCTTTAACCTACGCGAACTTGCACGCGGTCAGGATTTGAAAAATAGCGGTTGCCGATAGACAACAGGTCCGCTGCAGTGAATTTTTTCAGGTAGTCAAACCGCTTTTCATAGAAGCTAAAATCCAGTCCTGCATAGTATACACCTTTAAATTGATCGATTAGGTCAAAGGGAGAGCTGAATTTGGTAAACAATTGGCCAATTAGGTAATTTTTCAAAATCTCAATCTCCTCTGGACTGGCCAATTGTGTACGGAGAATTTGAATTTCCTTTTCAATCTCTTCAAAGACTTCTTCCTGGTTCGCTTTTTTTACATCAGCAGCAATCACCCAATAGGCATATTCGTCTAATTCAACCAAGGAAGAATGAATTCCGTAGGTGTGTCCTTTGTCTTCACGAATATTTTTTACGAGGCGTGAGCCAAAATAACCACCCAGTAACGTATTGAATACGGCCAAGGCAGGGAAATCTTCGTGATGCTTTGGGATAGACCAAGCACCAAGTCGGATACTGCTCTGTACCGCATCTGCTCGATCTTCTAGGAGCAAGGCAGTCGATACTGGCGCCGGTAAACCTTGTTTTTTTGCCCCCTGCTTGAGTGGAAGCTGGTTTAAAGTGTCCAGAAGCTGCTCTAATTCATGCGGAGTAAAGTCTCCAGAAAGAAATAGACTGCAATCTTTCCACAGGTGATCCTGGTAATAGGCTTGAAGAAGTCCCGGCGTAATTTCCGAGATATGTGCTTCCGTAATTTCTTGACCAAAAGGATGGCTTGGCCCAAACAAGCCCTTTTTGAAAAGCTGACCTGCTCTAGAACTCGGCTTTTCTTGGTCCATTTTGAGGCTAAGTGCCCGTTGTGATTTTCTTTTTGCCAGGTTCTCCTCTGGAAATGTTGCCTCTGTAAAAAGGGAGATGAATGTGGGCAGTAGGGTAAACAGGTGTTTTTTGATGCAGAGCAAACTCAATCCTTCCTGGGTATAGCTTAAGGTAGGATACACTTCCGCTCCATGAAAATCAAAGAGTTCTGCCAGCTGCTGCGCGGTAAATTTGCTTGTGCCTTCTTGAAGCATCTGCAGCGTAAAAGAGGGAATCAGCGCATGGCTATTTGGTAGAAGTGAACGGGAGCTATTTCCAATTACTTCAAGCTTGACCGCATCAATACCTGGTGTGGAAAAATAATACACACTACTTCCACCAGCCAGCTGAAATTGCTGGGGAGCTGGTAATGTGAATTCAGTAGGGAGTGAAAATTGAGGCGCTTTCGAGCGATCTAAAGCCATTAATCTGCAGTAGCAATGGAAGCGATTGAATAGCGGAGCGAAAACCGGAGGGTTTCTGCGAGTGGATGGTTTTGAACCTGTGGAACTAAATAAGAGAAGTCTAAACCAAGGCGCTTCATGGTGAAACCAGCACCCATCGTGAAATACCTACGACCACCTTTGGTGTCGTCCTCATAAAAATAGCCAGTGCGAAGCGCAAACTTGTTCGCATACAAATACTCCATTCCAAAAGAAAGGGTTAATTCACTCAACTCTTCCTGGGAACCTCCAGGAGCATCGTTGAAGGAGCCAAACATTCCAGAAATTAGCGGTCTATTGGGGTCTTTTCCTGCATCAATTATCAGATTACCACTTGCGTCCGTGGCTAGAGTTCCGTCTGAATTCGTTTTGTAGGTAGGTGGTGTGGGAACCATCAACTTGTTGGCATCCAAAGCGAAAGTCAAGGAGCTGGTTGCATTTAAATTAATCATGTAAGCAGTACCCACGCGGAAGGTTGTTGGGATGTAATCCAAATCTTCTGCACTGTTGTAAGTGATCTTTGGACCAATGTTCGTAAGGGTAACTCCCCAAGACCAAACGCCCTCTTTCTGTCCAACGAGAATTGGTTTCTGATGGTAAAGTCCAATGTCTGTGCCTACGCTTATTCCAGGGCGAGATTCGGTACCTCCAGAAGCAGACATGTTGCCAGAGAGGTTGGAATGGATAAATCGTGCTGAAATACCTAAGCCTAGGTTTGCGGATAATCTTCTGGAATAAGTACCTCCAATAGCGATATCGCGAGGATTAAACTCTCCGATAGGATTGCCTCTTCCATCTGTGAGGGAGATATCTCCCATGTTGAAGTAGCGAAGGTCCAATCCAAAAGCAGAGTTTTCATCTATTCTTTTGTAGCCTGAAAGGTAGCTTAAGGACATGTCATTGACCAGTTTTCCTAGCCATGGAGAGTAGGAAAGCGAAAAGCCGTAATCATCCTTGATAAAGGCAAGCTTTCCTGCATTCCAATAAGTCGAATTTGCATCTGGGGAGGTTGCTACACCTACATCACCCATGGCCGAATGGCGGGAGTCTGGAGCAAAATTTAAAAAAGGAACTGCTGTGGTGATCACTCTCCGGCTAGGATCTTGACCTGAAATAATCACACTGTTTTGCGCAAAGGAGGTAAGTCCTGCAAGTACAAAAACTAGCGTCAAAATAGAATGCTTTCTTGAAATGGCCTTATTGTTCATTGAATCACCAGTTTTCCGCTTACCGAATCCACTTCCTGTGAAGATTCCGACTGCAATGTTAAGTTGTAAATATAAGTTCCTTTCGCTGGATATTTCGTTTTGCTTTGGAAAAAAATCCATATCCAGTCTTCGATTTTTTCATCCGCATTTACAAAACGTCTTTTCTCCGAAAATAGTACTTGCCCTTGCGTAGAATAAACAGTCCATGTTGCCTGCAGGGTTTCCTGAGGCCGATTGTGCTGAAAGCGAATGGAAGCAGTTGTATGGCTTGGATTGGGGTAGATTTGATGTGAAATCACCCGCATTTGCGCACTGTTTTGGACTTCAAGGGAGAAAGAATAAATCCCTTTATTTCCAAAATTATCCCAAGCGAGTACTTCTACAGTATTTTTCCCTTCCTTCAATCCAGTCAGTAAAACTTGGGCTGTGCCTTTTTCAAAACTCCCCTCAAGTGCCCGATACGCCTGATAAATCTGCTGTGGAGGGCCCTGGTTTATTCGTAGGTGCATTAGCCTATCTGGAAGTAGCGCTGAACTATTGAGGCCACTTGGATCCTGGAACGTAAGTAATACTTTAACTTGAGTGCTGGAGATAGGTGGGATATTAGCAATCCCTTTTCCATCTATTTCGGCAGTTATTTGGGGTCCATTTTGATCTAAATCTCCCTTTTTTTGGTTTTTAAAGGGTAAGGATGCCACACCAGCAGCTTGAATCTTTTTCTCCTTGTCCCAAACCTGAATCCGTAGCTGTATTTTTTCAGGGCTGCTTTCCAGTCCTTCGGGGAGGATAAAATTGTTTTCTATTTTCCCATTCCGAACAGCTCCCTCTCCTGAGAATAGCCGTTGGATCTCCTCTGAAAACTCAAAAGAAGAATTTTCATCTCCTAGAGTTTTGGATGGACTGGCTTGTCCCCAAATCTCTAGCCTGAAACTCCCTTGAATGCTGGATAGAAAAGCTTGTGTGAGTGGATCGACCACCACTGCTGTAAGCTTCATCGGAGTCAAGTTGGACAGGGTGTCCACTGCAGTTTGATTGGTGAGCGCAACTAATTTTTCAATGCGAATGCTAGCTTCTGGAAGTGCCAATCGCAGGCTTGGATCTCCCATCAGCGAAAAATTCCGATTGTAGGAGCCATTCAAACTTTTATTTTTTGTTTGTCGATACAAAGACCCCAAATCCACAGCGCCCAACTTTTCTGCAGCTGCTAGGGCCTGAATAAAGGCTTCATTGATCGTAAAGTTGACAGAGCTAAAGACGGGTCTTCCCGTTGCGAGGAGGCCTATAGCCCCTTTTGAAGTGGCAAAGAGCAACTCCTCTGCTGCCGACCGCACGAAGGGGCTATCGTGTCGTCCAAATTCGCAGGTAGCGGTAAACCAAAGTGGAAGTTGGGCTTGATTTGGCCAATTTTCTAGGTCCTGAACCTTAAAAATTTCTTCGGCAGTGAGGGTGGTTTCATTTCCATGGCCTACATAATTGAGCAAAAGGGTGCCCGAGTTGAGGCTTTCAAGAATTGCTTTTTTTGCAGCAGGAGATTCTTGCCTTCCACCCGTTTTTGTTTGTTCAAACCGATCCAGGTAAAGTTTTTGGCTGCGGTAAAAGGGAAGATTTTTTTCGAGATAGGCAGCATGAACTTCAGAGTCGCGCATGTGAACTCCATTGTCTCCATCGTCTGCCAAGAAGGTGATGGTACTGCTCGGGAAGGCATCCCCCTGTTTTTCATAGTTGCTACTTTTTTCTAGCCAACTTTTAGCTTCCGCAAAGGTGATCGCAGGTACGCGGCCGACGCCAATTCGTAAGAGTGCATCTCCTGACTTACTTTCTTCCCATTCTCCAGATCCCCAGTCCAAAATACCGAAGTAATCGTCCGAACTGTAGGTAGTCAAGGGATCTAAGCTAGACCTGCTGGTGTAGATCGGAACTAAGTTGGGGCGGCCTCCCAACTTCTTTTTGTAGTCAAAGGTGCCTTTTCCTAGGAACAATACATTAGCTAGCTGCTTACCTTGGTGGTATTCCTGGGCAATGTAATTTCGAATGGCGCTGACATCAGGGTTGCCATAGCCCATCCAATCGTAGATTTCTGAAGTGAACACCACCTGGGTTGGGATTCCTTGGCTGGCTTTGAACTCCTGAAATTGTTGAGCCACTTGCTTCAATTGTGGAACAGTGATCACCATCAATTTTGGTGAATTGGGTGTTGTGGTTTTGGGAGTAATTGCTTTGAAGTTCCCCAGTTCCTTTGCGTTTTTAGGTAAAAAAAGGACCCATTTTTTCCCAAGCGCAGATTTCCCTTGGGTGTAGCGAATAGGCTGGTAAAAATCGCTAATCTCCCAAGTTTGAAGGCCTGTCTCTAGTGCGATTGGATTTTCTTTTTTCCCAAAAAACAACCCTTCTTTTAAGGTTGAATTGGTAAATGGGATGCCAACTAAGGCAGCATCCAAATGTCCAGACCCTACACCTTGAAAGCTAAATCGGAGTTGGTCTAGGCGGTCCCCCTTTGGAGTAAATGTTTTATGGATACGAACCTCATCGCCCTTGATGGCATAGGTGCTGTTGGAGATTGGAGTGAAAATAACCTCTTCCAATTGTTCGGCATCGGTCCACACTCGGATGGATGATGGACCAGTGGATTGGCTCATCAACCGAGCGTGAAGGAGCCAGGGAGCAGCAGTACCTGCATTTTTTCCAAAATTGATCGTTAAACTTTGGCCTTGTCGAATCGGAAGTGAATACCAGGATCTCCCCGAGTTGAGCAGGTTGATTTTTTCTTCTTTTACTGCAAGGAGCTGGTACCAGATGGGAAGGGTGCTGGCAGTGGTGGCTGTACCGCTTTTTGCTTCCATCCTTCTTGGGCCTGATTTTTTGCCCAGTACATAGCGGAGGGTATCGGTGTAGAGGTGATGGGAATAGCTTAGTTCGCCCTCTTTGGTAAACTCAGAACTATGGGGTCCTGCCAAATAAAAAAAGAGTTGATTTTCAAAGAGCCAGGTAGGAATTTCCTGTGGCTGCAGTTGTGCTGAATCCAGTACTTGAGGCAGCATGCCTGGATATCCATAGAGGGCAACTTCCTCCAAACTTTCAAAACCCAATTTCCGAGCTTGATCAGCGCTTAGTTTGTATACCCCAGGCTCCGAAACGCCTGCAGTGAAGCGATAGGATTGGGAGAAGGTGGTGTGGCAAAACAGTCCCAAAAAAAGGAATAGGGCACAGCTTTGCTTGCTCATTTTTTACGCAACATGTTTTCCATCCCCGAAAGTAGGAGGTAGGCAAGAATCACCAATGGGATGCCCGCTAGCTGTAGCCAAACCAGGCAAACTGCCCCGATTACGAGCAGGGTATACCGGTAGGAATTGTCTGTGAAACTGCTGTTTTTAAATTTTAAAGCAATCAGTGGTAGTTCAGCAACCAAGAGTAAACTAGTCAGCCAAGCAATCACTACCAAAGCAATGGGACTACTTAGCCAGGGGCTCAACTCAGGCCATCGGGCTGCTAGGTAAGGGATTGTGGTAAGCAATAGTGCATTGGCAGGTGTAGGGAGCCCAATGAAGCGATCACTTTGCCGAGTGTCCAGATTGAATTTTGCGAGTCTATAGGCAGACAGCATGGGGATGATGAGCGTGCAATAGGGGAGGAAGCTAGCCTCCGTTTGGCTCTTGGTAAGGGAATACAGGAGTATTCCTGGAAGCACCCCAAAGGATACAACATCCGCCAAGGAGTCCAACTCTTTTCCCATATCACTTTGAACCTTTAACAATCGGGCTGCAAAACCATCAAAAAAGTCGAATGTTGCTGATAGGATCACAAAATAGGCCCCATAGAGCGGCTGGCCTTCAAGAACCCACAGGATTCCCAAGACACCAGAAAGGAGATTCAGGAGGGTAATGAAGTTGGGGAGCTGTGCTTTTAGGTTCACGAGTATGCTTTTAGACCTACAAAGGGGTTGTTTTTTTTCTCAAAACCAATGCTTGTTTCTGGGCCATGGCCGGGAAAAATCATTGTTTCTTCCGGGAGCACAAATAGCTGGGATTTGATTTTTTCGAGGAGCAGGGCATGATTTCCACCTGGTAAGTCTGTGCGGCCGATGCTTCCTCTGAAGAGCGCATCACCTGCAATGCAGCGCTTGCTCGCTTCATGGTAGAACACCAAGTGCCCTGGCGCATGTCCTGGAACAAAAATACAGCGTACTATTTCTTTGCCGACCTGAATTTCTTGACCTTCTGTTAGAAAGGAGCTTGCCGTAGCGGGTACATAGTCTCGAAAGCCATAGTTGGGGGCATATACTTCCACTGATTTAAGGACCGGAACTTCCAAGGCATGAATCTGTAAGGAGATTTGAAATCGGTCCATGGCCCAGGCATTGCCAAGCACATGGTCGATGTGGCAGTGGGTGTTTAGCAGTTGGGTGACTTGCAGTCCTTCTTCAACGATAAATGCTTCCAACTCCCTTTTTTCTTCTTCGGTGTAGCATCCTGGATCAATAAGTGTGGCTGTGCCCTCCTCATCGTAAAGCAGGTAGGTATTCTCTTGAAAAGCGTTGAAGGTGAAGCACTTGATGTGAAGCATGTGAAAAGTCGAAGAGATTAAAGCAAAGTAAAGAATTATGGGCTTAATTTAGGACATGGAAATTGATTTTTTAATCATTGGACAAGGATTAGCAGGCTCTGCCTTGGCCTATCGATTAATCAAGGAAGGTAAAAAAGTGGTGCTGCTAGATCAGCCGGCAGCGAATCGAAGCAGTCAGGTGGCGGCCGGTTTATTCAATCCTGTGACAGGAAGGAAAATGGTCAAAACCTGGAAGGGGGAACTCTTATTTCCAGAGATCGTACCTTTTTACCAGGAGCTAGAGGAGGTGACTGGAAGAAAATTCCTGACCCAGCAAACCATTTATCGGCCTTTTCTATCCATCGAAGAGCAAAATGAATGGATGGGCCATTCGAGCGATCCTGCGTTACAGCCTTTTGTTCAAAAAATTGAGGTGGAGAGCCAGCATGAAAACCTCAAAGATCCTTTTGGAGGGGTGAAGCTTCAGCTTTCTGGGTGGCTAGACCTGCCTACTTTTTTGGAGGGGATGGTTGCCTATTTTGGAAATAGATTAATTCAGGAAACGTATCAGGAAGAAAAGTTGCAGCAGGAAGGGGAGGCAGGCTGGAGGTATGGAGCCCTCAAGGCAAAGGCAGTAATTTATTGCAATGGATTGGGTGCGATGGAGTCCCGATTTTTTTCATTTTTACCTTTTGCTCCAGTCAAAGGGGAGATCTTAGAAGTGAAGCAGAATTTCTCACCCCCCTTTATTGTCAATCGAGGTGTTTTTCGCGTGCCTTTGGCCAATGGGAATTTTAGGGTAGGGTCCACTTACACCTGGCATGATCTAGAGGTAGGGCCAACAGAAACAGCAAAAAAGGAGTTATTGGAAAAGTTGACCGAAGTGGTACGTGTGCCTGTTCAAGAGATTTGTGGGCACAAAGTGGGAATTCGTCCTGCAACAAAAGATAGAAAACCATTTTTAGGGAAACATCCTGAAGCACAAAGCGTTTACATCTTCAATGGATTTGGTGCTAAGGGTGTGTCTTTGGTTCCTTATTTTAGTGCAGTAATGCGGGATTTTCTTTTGGAAGGGCATCCACTACCGGAGGAAGTTTCGATCTCTCGGTATTTTACCTATATTTAAAACCTAACTCTATCGTTGGAAATGCGAATGCGTGTATTTCGATACCTTTTTTTGATCCTCTTTCTTGGCTGCGGGACAGAAGCATGGGCTCAATTTGACCAGGAGCGCTTTGGCAAAAACCGTGTTCAGCACAAGGAGTTCAACTGGTATTTCTATACTTCAGCCAATTTTGAAGTCTATTATTACGACAAAGGTGGCGTAAATGCCAAGATGGCCATTGAATTTTTAGAGTCTGAATTCAATAAGTTGACTCAAAACATTGGGTATGTAGCCTACACCAAGCCCCGAATTTACCTTTACAATTCCCCGGAAGAGCGACTTCAAAGTAATTTGGACCTCAATGCGGAGCAATATACCGAAGAGGGACAAACCAAATTTACGCGTCTTGTCGCAGAGGTAGCCTACAAGGGGCGGATGGATTTATTCAAGGAAGACTTGTTGTTTGCCACCTCCAAGGTCATTGTGCGAGAGATGCTGTATGGAGCTTCTGTTGCGGATGCATTTCAAGCCAACTTGATTACCAATTTCCCAGATTGGTATGTCGATGGGATAGCAAATTACCTAGCCAAAGGCTGGAGCCGCGAAATGGACGATTACATCCGGCGCTATTTAAAGAATACGACCAATCCAAAGTTGCATACGCTCACTGATTTGGAGGCGGGACTTGTAGGGCAGTCCATTTGGAATTACATCTCAGAAAAATATGGGAGGAGGTATGTCTCCAGTATCCTCAATCTTTCTCGAATCAATAGAAGCGAAGAAAACAGCATTGCAAACACGATTGGTATCAATATCAAATCATTTCTTACCGATTGGCAGCAATTCTATTTAAAAGTCAACGAGCCGGTTTATAGTAATTTCAAAACCTTAGATTCCAAAAAAGCCATTGCCTCTACTTCTTCTAGGGTAGATGGAGCGATTACAGATGTGAAGTTTAGTCCAGATGGCCTCCACCTAGCCTATGTGCTTAATAATGCAGGTAAAGCAACGGTTTGGGTTCGTGATCTCGCTTCAGGGACTCAACTTCGAATCTATCAGGGTGGATCGAAGCATGAGGAACTGCCACCGAACTTGCATGCGCCCGTCATTGCGTGGAGGGATTCAGCGACTTTAGCGATCGCTACATTCAAGCGTGGGTTGACAACCTTGAGGCAACGATCCTTGGATGGTTCTTCTCGGGACAAGGTATTTCTACGTAACATTACTCAGATCCTTAGTTTTGATTTTAATGAGTCTGGGAAAAACATGGTTCTTTCCGCCATTTCAAATGGAAAGACAGATCTCTACACTCTTAATTTAAGAGGGCAGGGCAAGCGCCTCACTGACAATATTTTTGATGAGCTGACCCCTGTTTTCTTGAATGATTCGACGATTGTGTATTCGAGTAACTTTACAGAATTGCCAGATTCGGTCCTACAAAAAGCTCCTGTCTTGGCTAATTTCCCAGCCCAATACAATTTGTATCGAGTTCAAGTGCTGAAGGACACCACGGTATATACCAAGTTGACCAATGCGAATAGCAAGAATACATTTCCCAGAAAGGTCAATGCCAACAACTTAGTTTTTTTGAGTGACCTAAGTGGGATCTCCAACCTCGTAAAGCATAACATTGGAAATCAAGTTTCAACACAAATCTCCTCCTTTGATACGAGTATAGAGGTGTTTGATGTGAATTCCAGAATGAATAAGCTAGCCTATGCTGTCCGTAATGGGAAAGAGTCCGAGCTGTTTGTGGATACCTACACCGGAGTCGATCAATTTACACCAAGTACACCAAGGCTTCAATTGGCTCAAGCGAAAGAATTAAATGAACGCCTTGCTGCCCGAAGGATCCTTGAGGCCAAAACGCAGCAGGCTACTCGAGCCAAGCAGGAAAAATTAGCGGGCCCAGAACTTGTGGCTCCCATTACTTCCTTGGACACGATTTCTAAAAAAACATCTTCCTTGACCACCGATCGTTTGCGATTTGAAACCAGGAGAGGAGTGAATACAGAAAACTACACCTTTGATTCAATCCCTACCAAAACGCCAACCTCAACAGGGGCAGTAGCCAGTAATGCCGAAGTAGGAAAAAGCAATTTGTTGGAAACCTTCCGAAAGCAAAATTTGCAGAAGATGGTCTCTGGGCCTCGCCCAATGGAAACTCAATTCTTCACGAACCACATCAATTCCCGCTTTGTGGTAGATCCCCTTCGCGGCTTTGGAATAAGTCTTCAAGGCAAGATGACTGATGTGTTGGATAATCACCTCTTTATGGGAGGCATTATGACTTCCTTGGACTTTGATTCGGGTGGAGACATTTGGTTTGAATACGAATACCTAAAATCCCGACTTGACTTCAGAGGGAGGTATGATCGAAAAACACTTCGGGTAACAGACGGAGACTTTAGTTTTCAGAAATATGTGCTTACCAAAGTGGAGACAGGCGTCTCCTACCCGCTCACCATTCATTCCCGCGTGTATGCCGCTCCATTTATAGCCAAAACGCAGTACTTCAACCTGAACGAGGATTCATTAATTTTAAGCAAAATACCAGAGTTGAATGAATTGCAAGTATCCTATGCGGGAGCAAAAATGGAGTTCGTGTACGACCGTACCGAACCCATGGGATTGTATGCATTTACGGGCACCAAAGGCAAGGTAGGTTTTCAGCACTACCAAGGACTGAATTATGGGGATCGATCCTTCAGCAACTTATATGTGGACCTGAGGAACTACCAGAAAATCCACAAGAATATTGTCCTTGCTTCCAAATTCTATTTCGGCTCATTTATGGGTTCCAACCCCCAAACTTACTTGGTGGGAGGGATGGACAATTGGATGTTCAATAGTTTCTACAACCCTCCCGCCAATCGGCCTGAGCCATCACCCGTTAGAAATCCCAATGGGCTAGAAAACTCCAACTTGCTTTTTGCTGATTTTATTGACCTGAGGGGTTTTGATTACGATGAGATCCGAGGTCGAAATGCGCTTACTTTTTCCACAGAATTGAGACTGCCCTTGTTTTCCTATTTAACTCGGGGGACCATCACCTCCAATTTCGTCAAGAATTTCCAGTTGGTTGGTTTTTATGATATTGGCTCTGCATGGAACGATGCAGCACCATGGGAAAAGGTCAATGATCAAAACACGGAAGTAATCAATACCACAGGTTCACCTTTTGTGATTGTCTTGAACAACTTTAATAATCCATGGCTTCAAAGCTACGGGGCTGGCCTACGTACCGTGCTAATGAATTACTACGTCAAATTTGATGTGGCTAGGCCTGTGAGAAATTATAAAACCGAAGACTTGAAATTTTACTTTACTTTGGGGTATAATTTCTAAAGCTTAATTCGTATGATCAAATCCATGACTGGCTATGGCGTAGCCGGATTTGAGAACGAGCACCTGGCCATTCAAGTAGAAGTCCGCACGCTCAACTCAAAAATGCTTGACCTTTCCATTCGCAGTCCAAGACAATTTGCGGATAAAGAGTCTGAAATCAGAAATCGGGCTCAGGCCATATTAGACCGCGGTAAAGTCAGTATTTCCATTGATTTTTTGGTGAAAGGCAACCAAAGCTTGCCCGTTCAGCTCAATGAGGATTTGTTTAAAACCTACTACGCTACTTTTGAGCGCCTTGCAGCTTCTGTAGGGGAAAAGGGTACTGATTTGTTTAAGCTAGCGCTGCAGGCACCTCAAGTGATGGTGAGCACGGCCATGGATCGGGAGGATAGCGAGGATTGGGCTCAGGTAAAGTTGGTCTTAGAAGAAGCTTTGATTCGCTGTGAATCCTTTCGGGTAGACGAAGGAGCTTCGCTTTTTGTCAAATTGAAAGAAAACATTGACCTCATCCGACAGGGATGGCAGTCCATCAAAGCGGAGGAACCAAATCGCAAGGAGAAAATCCAATCTCGAATTCGGGGGTATTTTTCCCAGTGGATGGATGAACATGCCTTTGATGCGAATCGCTTCGAGCAAGAACTGATTTACTACTTCGAGAAAATAGACATCAATGAAGAACTAGTTCGCTTGGAAACGCATCTTGACTACTTTATGAAGTGTATGGATACAGAAGTGAGTCAAGGGAAGAAGCTTGGATTTATCAGCCAGGAAATTGGCCGAGAGATCAATACCATAGGCTCAAAGGCCAACGATGCGGGAATTCAAAAGTTAGTCATCCAGATGAAGGATGAACTGGAAAAAATCAAGGAGCAATCGTTGAATGTGCTGTAAGGTCAATTAGTCAACGGACAGACAGTCCACGGTCCACGGCGCACTTTCTTGAACGGCAAGCCTTAATTTCATCCGTTGATGGGCGTGCTAGAATACTATAAAAAAGGCCCCGCAAATGTGCGGGGCCTTTTTTGATTCACATTTTTTTGAGCTTCTGCCAATGCGTTCGGCTGATTGAGAAAAAAAAAGACCCGATTCGTATCGGGTCTTTCTTATTATCCAAGTTTGAATCGGATCGGTAGTCTCATTCGCGTACGAACAGGCTTACCTCTTTGCTTTCCAGGATCCCACTTCGGAGCTGCTTTTACAATTTTCACTGCTTCTTCGTCGCAACCTCCGCCGATACCTCTCAAAACTTCAACGTCTTGAATGGATCCATCGGTGTTAATAACGAATACAACAATTACTGTTCCTTCAACACCCATTCTTCTAGCTTGAGTTGGGTATTTGAGGTTATCAGAAAGATATTTATTCCAGCCAGACATTCCTCCAGGAGGGTTAGGCTGAGTTTCTACTACGTCAAAGATGACATCGGCTTTTTCTTCTTCGATTACCACTTCTTTGATGGCAACTTCTTTGATCACCGTGGTTTCTTTTACGTCAACGTCAAAGTTTACATCGATTTTTTCTTCGATTTTCACCTCATCTGGAATCTCTTGGATCACAGGCTGCTCCATCGGTGGTGGTGGCGGTGGTGGCGGTGGCTGCTGAGTAATGGGTACATCTAAGATGTCTTCGAAATTATCTGCAGTTTCACCTAAATCTTTTAGGGCGCTATCATCGTAAGACTTGTATTCGAAGGCAGCCAGAGTGAGACCAACTGCTACTGCAAGACCCAAGTTGGTAAACATACCCACACTTTTGTTCAAGTCAGCTTTAGGAGTCTTTTTTACTTCCATGATGAATTTTGTTTATGTAAAGGTTAATCGGTTTTATTTTCTCTAACAAGTGTAAGAATTATTGGAGATTAATCCAAAATGAATTTACAAGAAGGACGATATAAATATCCAAATAATCCTGAAATAACACCTAACACATTGATAGCTAGATCATTTAAATCAAAGCTCCGATTAGGGATTAGGTGTTGAGCGGTTTCTAAACTGATGCTTGGAATGAAAACCAACAGCATGAAGTTCAACCAAAGCCGCTTTTTTCTCCAAACTCCAACTTTTTTGTCCAAGCCCATACCCGTACCTAGGTATGCGAGCACAAAAAAGACAATGAAATGGATGATTTTATCTTGAAAGCTAACTACTGATACATCAGGTAAGGCAGTTCCTGGCGTAAGCATGGCTAGGCAACAAGCGCTTAACCAGGCTCCATACCAGACTTTCCGACTCATGCTGATTTATTCTCCAATAAGCTCCTTGTAAGCTTCAGCATCCAAAAGATCTGCTGGAAGAGCTCCAGTAATTTTGACTTTCACCATCCAACCTTCGGTGTAGGGAGCGTCGTTGACAAGCTCTGGAGAGGATTCCAATTCATCATTGAATTCAAGGATTTCTCCGGTAACTGGCATGAATAGGTCAGAAACAGTTTTTACCGCTTCTACAGTCCCAAATACTTCTCCTGCTTCAATAGTTTCTCCTATGGTTTCTACTTCCACATATACGATGTCTCCCAACTCTTTTTGAGCAAAGTCAGTGACGCCAATGGTGGCAATATCTCCGTCGATTTTGACCCACTCGTGGTCTTTGGTGTACTTAAGTTCTACTGGAAAATTCATGATGATTTTTTTAATTCTCTCAAAATTAAAAGTATTCGGGAGAGATTGAAATCTATTGGGATAAATTAAATCTCAATTGCCCACCAAAAGCAGTATTTGATCTTCTGTAGGCGGTGGTTACGCGAGGATCATTTACTGTTCGCTCAAAGTATAGCGTCAGATTCAAGCTTCGATTGATTACATAACTAAGCGTGGGTCTAAATTGGAAGTTGAAATTCCCATTCGTGACCGTCGCTTTTTCTTCTATTTTCCGTTGCACCTGTTGGGTGTTGCCCACCTTTGTATCCAGACGCATTTGGAGGTCATTCTTTAAAATCTTCTGCTGCCCACTGATTTTAAATGGAATTTTCACTCCCGCCTTGGTGTAGGAGAGTGTCAATCCAAAATCACTGCTGGACTGCTCGGTGATTTGGGAATTGGAAAAATTCAAGCCCAAATTGCGCTCTCTGTTGTAGTTTATCGCAATATTCATGCGCTGCTTGGTCAAGACATCTACACCAATAAGTGGAGCAAATCGTTCGGTCAACACGACCTGATTCAAAATGTAGATTGGGATGAATTGTCCTTCTAGATTGGTGAGGTTGGGACGTTGAATCTGTTGTAGTGTGTTAAATAACTCCAAGCCTTTTTGGTATTGAAGGGAATTGGAGAAGTTGCTCACATCATAGGTCGAGCTGTAGGCATGGGTCAGGTTGATGCTACTGAAAAGATCGCTAAGTCCTTTCAATCGAGACAGCCCTCGGTAATCCACGCGCCAGTTTGGCAAAGGTGTTTTTGGGAACGGATTCAGATTCGCAGTAGAAGGGTCTTGACCTCGATAGGCCGCCAAGAAGGAAGGAATCAAGACATCCTGTCCATTAATGGGGAATTCTCCAGCTGCAGTAGTTTGTTGATCTAGGCGTTGTTTGAAGATGGCCCTGAAATTCTCAAAGTCGGTAAATAAAGCAGATTCGTTTTGGTCGTTATTTTTTGCAAATGTGGTTCCAATTAGGATGGTGGAGATGCTGTACGATCCCATGCGACTTGGGCTCAGTGATTCGAAAGTACCCGGACTGGCCACACTGTTTCTAAAGATTTCACTGTAATCTCCAATCTCTCGTTTATTGGCTTCTAAGGTTATTCTAAAGTCACGAATAGGTTCTGCTAAGCCCTTGATGGAGAGGTTTATGGCTTTATTTTGTCGAAAACTCTGAGTCAATTCAGGGCTTGGAGCCATGTTTCCATTTTGCCCAAGCTGGTAGCGGAGGATTGGGTTTTGGCTTCCAAAAACAAAGGCCCATCCAGGGTTTTCCCAGGCTCGATCCATACCCAATAGCCCAGTATTGGGCATGTATCCAGGCAGGAATGTTCCTTCTATGATGCCATAGTTGAAGGTAACTTCCTTCAGCATCATGGCCAACTTGAGGATGCGTCGCGTCAAAGGTGTACCAATCGTATCGCTGGCATTTGTGCTTGCTCTGCCAGGGATGCTTGGTCGACTTGGAGCGTTGATCGCAGCGAGTGACTTGCTTTTGTTGTACAGCTTGATCAAATCCAACTTGCCCGATAAGGTTTGTTCTCTGGTATTTTGGATCACGTTACCCAAGGTATCTCGCTGTCCGATCGCTCCTGTCTGCCAGGTGTAGGTGCTCAGGTGTCTGTAGTCGGTTTGAATCCAGTCGGTGATCGGAAGTTTGGCAAAAGGTAAGGTGTAATTTACTGTGGCTGAATGATTGTAATTCGTAGCCCGGCCAAAGCGAAGGAAGTTGGCTTTGACAGAATCAATCTTTGCTTGTGTGTCTAGATCGCCCTCGGGCTCATCTATGACCGCTGCTGCACTGGCGGCGAGTTCGGCTCGCAAACTGGAAGACAGATCCCAATTGATATTGAAAGAGCGATTCATGAAGAAGGACTTCTGAAATAAGGGATCAACCCCTGAAGTGCTGAGTTGATCATTTCGGTATTGAGACCTTGTAAATCTTCGGTCGACGTCCATTCGCGCCAACAGTAACGTAGGGGAAAGGTTGAGATTAATGTCCTTGATGAGTTTGAGGTAGGGGCTCTTCATGCCCTCAGACTTTTCAAAGGGGGCGATCTTTAGCTCCTTAGGTTGGTAGCTGTAGGTCACATTTCCTTTGTTTGTTTTGAAGTTGTAGTTCTGCAGTTGTGCATTGGTTTGTGTAACCGTACCCGTGGCATAGGAAAAAGCCAAATTGGATAGATCGTAAATACGACTCGGTGCTTCCTGATTTTTCTTCAGTTTTCGCACGTTATTCAAACTGATATTCTTTCGAGACAATTGATCCAAAGCGATGTCTCGATAGGCGTCTTTGTCAGCGGTGTTTGCAAACTTTTCTAAAGCCACTTCAAAGGGTACGTCCGGGTTAAGCGGATCGTATTCAGGTCTGGTAGATGAGTTTTCAACTGAAAAATAAAGTGGAATACTTACTCCAAGCCCCTTGGGAAGAAGCTTGTCTACTTCCACATTGGTAGAGATGTCGTAATTGGTGGTCGCTTGTCGGCTGCGTTGTGAAAGTTTGGTTTCCAAGCCCCCAAACCCGATTGAATTGTGGCGAATGGAAGCAGATACTACGGCTACATCGGCAATCTTGGTGTTCAGGTAGGCATTGGCTGCCCAGCCATTCGTTTTCGTAAATCCAGTCACCCGGAGTTCATTGGCCCAGAGACATATGCTCTTGGAGGACCCGATGCCTTTACCTGGATTTCGGACACCGATCATCATCCCTTGAACCTGGTTGAGCTCCGGTCTACCCATCACCGTTACCTTGTATTGGCGAATCATCTTACTGAATGGAAGGGTCAATGGAGACTGGGTATTGTCCCGCTCTGCTTTGAGCCCCACAATTTCCTGAATGGCAATATCGATTTCGTTCGCCTCAGGCCATACGATTCGTGGGTCATTGCTTCCCAAAGAAGATATTTTTAAGGGTACCTCAATCTCGTAGTAGTTGTCGGTGTAGTCTGTTCCTAATCTCAAGAAAGCGGATACTTCTCCATCCCGTGCATCTTCACTATTCGCATGGAAAAACAACTTGATTCGCTCGTACTGAACCAAGTCAATGTTGATATTTTTGAATACGGCTCTGGCATCTTTGGGGGCCAAGTCTTCCACACACAGACGAAGGGATTGTTCATTGAGTCTACGCTCAATTACGGAGGTATTGTCTCGATCCCGTTGAATTCCTGGAGGCAATACGTAAGGGCTTGAAGTCGCGCTGCCCTGTGCATTTTGCTCGATGTTTACCACATCTACCGTCAGGTTGGAGTTGTCAGGCTCGGGCAACTCAAAAAACCCACGTTCAAAGAGCGACTCTTGGAAGGCTCTCCATTGGCTGCCCACCATTCTAAATTCGGCCATTCTAAGCACTACAGGCTGCTGAAAGTCGGTGAGGTAAGTTCGTATCCATCGGATGGATTTGAATCCAGAGATATCGCCTTGAACTCGATCTGGCTGGCGCACAGGAATACGGAATAAATACCAGTTAACTTTCTCTCCACCTTCGGTATGAGTCACCTGATCTACGATGTAATTGTTGCCTACCTTAAGTTGTCCCGGACGAAGATCGATTTCGTACTCATAGTAATTTTCGAGCTCGTTGATGGTATTGTCGGTATTCAGGTCTTCGTTGTCGGGCACATTCGTTCCCGATGGGGTATAAGGGAGATTTTGGTCTGCGGATATTGGGGTATTCCCCTCATTCCCATTGAATTTTTTGTAGCGCTCCAGAATTTTGGTGTTGGCTTGATCAAATTTCGAATCCAAGTAGTACTGAAATCCATCGGCAGAAACATCCTGCGTCAGTGCAATTTTTGCAGCAGGAGAGACGCTGAGTCGATCCAAAAATCTTCCTTTGAAATAGCTGGCTTCGTCTTCATTTTTGAGTCCATCAAAGCCTACGTCTTGATTGGCCCGAGCACTGGCTGAGTTGTCAAATGCAGGTAGCAAAAACTGCTGACGCGTAATTCTACCCCATTCGTTGGCAGCCGTTTCTGCAGGATTTCCATCTGCAGGTAGGCCATTTTCAAATGCATGGCTTCCATCTTTGATGACATCTTCAGAAATGTCTCCAAGGTTTAAGAATAGTTTTCCTCCTGTGGTGTTGTTCTGATTGAAAATTCCATCCAGCACTTTTCCATTTTCCCCAGGCAGAAAGGGGTCCATCATCCAAAATTCCACATATTCAATATTGGTTCGGTCAAAATCTACTTCGGTAGTGATCGCACGGGTCACCCCTCCGTAATTCTGCCTTGGATTAGGCAATAATCCTGCTGCAGTCAGCCCCGGGTTGTAATTGTACATGCCTCGCTCCTGAGGGAAAAAGGCCAGTTCAAATAGCGGTTGTGGAACAAGGATTACCTCCCGATCCTGATTCTTGAAAATCTCCTGAGGGATCACCCGCCTTACATAGTGGTTTCGACGATCTTGAGCAGTGATGTTGCTGGGCACACCTGGTCCCCCATCTCGGTAAAAAATATTATCAATGTTATACCATGCCAAACGTGCACGGCGGTAGCCACTACCGAGATTGTCCTCGGTTTGGTTGCTCAGATCAAATCGGTTGTCCGCAGTTTTTGGGGTGGAAGCCAACTTCCAATTTTGATTTGCTTGAGCTCCCAAATAGAAGGGAGTGACGGCAGCTTCAAAGTCATCAATGTAGGATGCTGCATCTCCATTTACGGTATTGGAAGTTCCTGGAATGAGGTGGGCAAACTCGGCATTAAACTGTACGAGTGATTTTTCCTTGGTATCGGTGAAGGGTAGCGCATCGGCCAACTTGGTCAGAAAACGAGATTCACTGTTGTAGTTGACATCTAATCCCCACAAGCTATTTCGGAGTGTTTCATTTCCTGTGGCGATACGGGATATATTGGGACGTTCGTTTAGGAATAGGAAGGTGCCTCCAAGGGTCAATTTTTTATTGGCAATGTAATCCAATCGCGTGCCGAGTAAACTTCTAGTTTGAAACGAAACTAAGTCTGCTTTCTCAAAGCTGACATTGATTTGCTTGCCAGATTGGAGGATGGCGTCGTTGATGATTACAAGTCGGCCAATGTTGTAATCAATCGTGAAGTCTACCCCTTCAGTAAGCGGAATATTCCCTGCTTGCACCGTCACGGATCCTGGCGAAATATTCAAGCCAGGGAGTTGGATTTCGCTGGCTGAACCAGCCGTAAGCCTTCCTTTGATGAAGAATTTGTTGAGTCGGGTGACTAGCTCAGCATCTGCTTGTGTAGTTTGGTAGAGCGTATCATAGACGTATTTTTCCTGAAGTACGCGTTCATCGGGGTTGAATTTCCGTGCAAGGTTCGATCCAAAAGGTTCCAGGACTGGAAAGATGAGTAGCCCCCGATCGGAGAGCATTGTAATCCCTTCCACAAAATCAAAGTTCCCATCCGGGGCAGGGTCGTTTTGGGGGTTTAAGTTGTCCAAGCCTGTCAGGCGAATCAAGGGGATGTCCTTAACCTTGGCGCCTTCAAGTAGCGAGGGATTGTCTAGTCCAGTGCGGTCGTCTCGGTAGATCACTTGCAATTGAAATCCATCTCGTGCGACTTGGCTTGCATTCAGGCTATAGATGTTTTTCATCATCAAATCCCAAGTAGGTACCCGTGTGTTGATCCGTGCAGGGCGGAGGAGTTTTAGAAAAATCAACTCGTCTTCTCCACGGGATTGGTAGTCTTCGGTCAGTTCACCCACTTTGAATACTTGGCCATTGTAGGTGTACTCGTAGGAAACTGCAATTACCTCGTCATTTTGCAACCTTCGAAAGAGGGAAATGAATCCCAGCTGTCCATTAAAAAAGAATTCGGTTTGGTCTAGCTTTCGTGCACCATTGATCTGTTCAAAGTCTACACCTTTTTTAATCCCTAGATCTCCCTCCATGGCACGAGCCCCAGAATCAAAGGGTCTAAATGCGGGACTGCCACTGATACTTGCATACAGTCGGTTGGCGCCATTGCTGGCAGGACTAGTAGCAGTTCCTGGTCCAATGGCAGGGTTTTTTGAGTTGAGTAGTACTTTCCCTTCACCAAGGTCCATAAATGCAGCAAAATTCCGGAGGGTTTCGGTATTCGTTGCCCGGTTCATTACGTACACTTCTACACGGGTGATGTTGACTCCAGAGGTTACTTGGGGTAGCCCTTTGAGCCAGCGTTCGTAATTTTCCCGAAAGAAATGACTGAGAAAGAAGTGACGGTTTTCGTCGTATTTGGAACCTTGGATATCAAATGCTCGGCCCTGCCCATTTGCATCAATCACCAAGTTGTCCCGTCTTCCCCGTTGTGTGGAGGCTACGGCAGTGACATTGAGCTTGCCAAATTTCATCTCTGTTTTGACGCCAAAGAGATTTTGGGCGCCTTGGATGAGGCGATTTTGGATGGGTAAACTCACATTTCCGAGTTCAATCGATTGGATGATGTCTTCATCAAATCCATCGTATTCTAGTTTGAGTTGATTTTGAAAATCAAAGGAGTTGTTGGAGTCAAAATTGGCCCCAATCTTCAGTTTCTGCCCTAGATTTCCATTGACAGCCATTTGGATTTGCTGTTGAAAATTGAAATTCCCATTTTTTTGCTGGCGGATAGGAATCGTAGGGTTGTCAATCCTTCGGAATATGGCTCCAAAATCAAGGTTGACATAGCCAGTGGGAATGATGTTAATCGAATCACCACCAAAGATGCGATCGAAGGTAGGGCTCATGGTAATGGGAGGAATGAGCCTTCGGCCTTCTACGGCGCTTTCGCCATCTATTCCTCGAGAGCGAGTTTTCCAGTAGTCTTGCCTAACCTGGAATTCTTGCAGTTGTGCGAATTTATCAAACTCATATTCCTGCTGGTTGCCCAGTCGGGTGCTGTCCAATTGGTCCACAACCTGGTATTTTAGGGTAGAGTCCATCAAGACTTTAACGTCTCTATTTACTAGGGAACTAGGAAAAAAAGGAGATTTATGTGTTAAAAAAGGATTTCGATAGGGGTAGAGTGGGGCAGTTCTCCGTGTTTGCCAAAGCAAAAAGGAGGGGGCCAATCTCCGCTCATTTAAGGAATCTATCCGGGACTTGGGACTAGCTATCTGTTGGGCTTGAAGGGTACTGATGGGAAGGAAGGCAAGGAGCAATCCAAGGAGGATAGTGATCCCCCCAATTGGATTTGTCATAAAGATACGTAAGTCCTGAACCTTCAATTCAGTGGAAATTAAGAAGTTTTTAACGATGCCTTAATGAGCTCTTCTAGGGAGATAGTTCCACCACTCTTTTTGAGTACCAGGGCAATATTTTTCTCTGCCACAGCTTTTGGAAAACCTAAAGTGACTAGAGCTTGTAACGCTTCTTCTCTGATTTTATTGCCTCCATTTAGAAATCCTAAAGGAGCGGTAATTTCCCCACTTCCAGATTTGCCAACCTTGTCTTTCAATTCCAAGATGATTCGCTGGGCAGTTTTGGTTCCAATTCCTTTAACTGCTTGAATAGTAGCTACATCACCAGACAGAATAGCTTGTTCGATTTCAGAGCTTGTCAAGGAAGATAGGATCATAAGACCCGTGCTCGGGCCTACTCCATTGATGGAGGTGAGTAGGAGAAAGAGTCGTTTCTCTTGTTCTTCCTTGAATCCATAGAGGGTATGGGCATCTTCCTTGATGTGCAGGTAAGTGAGGAGTCGTAGTTGCTCCTGATCCTTGATGGCAGTGTAAGTTTGTAGGGATATTTTGACATGGTAGCCAATTCCCCCTACATCGATAAGTACGTAGGTTGGGTCTTTGTGAACTAGTTTTCCATTGAGGTAATCTATCATAAACTTTCTTTGCTGGATTGGGCATCCACTACGGCGATGGCTACCATATTGACGATTTCGCGGATGGAACTTCCCAGTTGAAGAATATGAACTGGTTTATTCATCCCCAATAAGATAGGACCGATTGCCTCTGCGTTTCCAAGTTCAGCCAAAAGCTTGTAAGCGATGTTTGAAGAAGCCAAATCGGGGAAAATGAGCGTATTGACTTCCTTCCCTTTTTGGGATAGGGCGGAGAAGGGGTAGAATTCCTTTTGAATTTCCTGGTTCAGGGCCACATTGGCCTGCATTTCCCCTTCGATAATCAAGTCTGGGTATTTTTCTTGAGCCAAGGCAGTAGCTTTGGCCATTTTCGAGGGGATATCTCCCTGAGCAGACCCAAAATTGGAGTAGGAGAGGAGTGCAATCCGTGGTACCATATTAAAAAACTTCACAGCTGTAGCGGTGAGTCCAATGATATCCACGAGTTCTTCAGCGGTAGGATTGAGATTGACTGTTGCGTCTGCAAAGAAATAAGGACCTCGTGGCGTGTTCAAGATATACATACCTGCTACTCGATTGACTCCTTTTTTCACGCCAATGGTTTGTAGGGAAGGAAGGATGGTTTTTGGGTAATCGCGGGTGAGGCCAGAAATAAAGCAGTCAGCTTCCCCAGTTTCGACCATTAAGGCACCGAAATAATTGCGCTCCTTCACCAATCTGTTCGCACCGGCTAGGGTCATGCCTTTACGTTGTCTCTTTTGGGCCAGGATTTTCCCAAACTTCTCATTCATTTTCCGCTCTTCCATGGGGTCAATGATGCTGACACCTTCAAGGTCAAGCGAATTCTCTTCGATTAATTCCAAAATTCGTTCCCGATTGCCTAAAAGGATAGGGATCGCGATTTTTTCATCTCGAATCAACTGCGCTGCTTTCAAGATTTTGAGGTTATCCGCCTCTCCAAATACTACTCGTTTCGGATCTTTTTTGGCTCGACCGATGACGATAGACATCAAGCGCTCGTCAATGCCAATTCGTTTCTGGAGCTCCACTTCGTAGGCGTCCCAGTCGGTAATGATTTTTTTTGCTACTCCAGATTCAATGGCTGCCTTGGCCACAGCCGGAGCGATGGTAGTGATGAGGCGTGGATCTACTGGTTTGGGAATCAAATAAAATCTCCCAAAACTTAGATTGCTCTCTCCATAGGCTTTGGTGACAATTTCTGGAACGGGTTCTTTGGCAAGCTTGGCAATTGCTTTTGCTGCGGCAAGCTTCATCTCTTCGTTAATTGTGGTAGCGCGCACATCCAAGGCGCCTCTAAAAATATAGGGGAATCCCAATACATTATTCACTTGATTGGGATGGTCTGATCTCCCAGTAGCCATGACCACATCTTCGCGTGCTGCAATGGCAGTTTCATAGGCGATTTCAGGATCTGGGTTGGCAAGTGCAAACACAATTGGGTTTGCTGCCATGGATTGGATCAGTTCCGGTGCGATGATGTTGCCTGCAGAAAGCCCAAGAAAAACATCTGCACCTGGCATGGCCTCGGCGATGGTATGGAAGTTTTGAGTAGTAGCAAACTCTATGTGCTCTCCAGCCAAGCCTGGACGATCGGAACGGAGGACTCCATCCTTATCGCAGACTACAATATGCTCTTTTTTGACGCCTAAGGTTAAATAAAACCGAAGGCAGGATATGGCAGCTGCACCAGCACCGCTAACGACAATGCGGATGTCTTCTATCTTTTTTTCAACTAGCTCAAGGGCATTGAGCAAGGCTGCTCCAGTGATGATGGCTGTCCCGTGCTGGTCATCGTGCATGACTGGGATTTTCATCTCTCGCTTGAGCGTCTGCTCAATCTCAAAGCATTCGGGAGCTTTAATATCCTCTAGATTGATGCCGCCAAAAGTGGGCTCTAGAGATTTGATGATTTGAATTAGTTTCTTTGGGTCTTTCTCATCAATTTCCAAGTCAAAGACATCGATGCCGGCAAATTTTTTGAAAAGGACTCCCTTTCCTTCCATTACGGGCTTTGAGGCTTCGGGACCAATGTCTCCCAATCCGAGTACTGCGGTACCATTTGAAATGACTGCCACCAAATTGCCTTTGGCGGTGTATTTGTACACATTTTCTACATCGGCAGCAATTTCCTTGCAAGGTTCAGCTACCCCAGGGGAATAGGCTAGCGCAAGATCCAATTGGCTGGAAACAGGCTTGGAAGGAATCACTTGGATCTTTCCTGGAGAGCCCTGGCTATGGTAGTTTAATGCGTCTTCTTTTCTGATTTTAATCGCCATAAATGGGTGGTATAAGCTGGGTTTATAATCCTGTTTTTTCATTCCAACTCACGTTGGTATTCAGGAGAACGGTCTGAATCTCTCGCAATGCATCTGCGTGGAGTTCGTTCGGAAAGTATACAAAGCCTTCCATGTAATACAATTTCCCTTTCTTCTCATCAATCATCAAATAGCCTAGGTATGTACCTCCCATGCTGAGGTCGTTGGTCTTCCAAGTACCCCGTATTTCAACAGTAAAATTATCATTAATCACCATGTTTCGGAAAACGGGTGGGATTTGTTTTTCACTTGTCATAAAGGAATTGGGAACCTCCGGATCTGCAAAAATATGGCTCTTAGCGATTGAATCGCGCAGCTGAAGAATGTTCTCCGGAAAGGTTTGTTCTTCGTTTTTATAGTCCTCTACATGAAAATAGACGCTGATGTCTGGACGATTTTGGTTAGGAGTAGGTTGTCTCAACCAAAGGAATCCAGGAATAGATTTTGCGATCTGGTAAGAAACAGGAGGCATGATTTCTATGCCTAGGTTTTTGCGCGCATCATTTTGCGCAGTTGCGTTTTTGCGTGCCAATAGGGCCTTCGCTAATCGATCTCTCTCTCGGACTTCGAAAAGATTTTGAAGCTGATCCTTGTGCTTGCGTAGGTTTGCAATTAGCTCTTTTTCAGTGTTTCCAAATAGGTAGAGTACTTCTTGGCCTTGTGCAAATTCATCTACCATACGAAGCGAATAGACGCTTGGGTCTGCAGCAGCTTTGGCTTTTGATTCAGGTGTAAATTGGGCATTGACCGCTTGGCTTCCTCCTCGCTTGTCGTCGAAGGTGGTGACATATACCAGGTTGGTATACATTTTCAGCATTCGTGTCATGGCGCGTGGATCGACACGATGCACTTTGAATAGCGCTTCCGAGCGAATCATTCCCGGTAGATCTGCTTCAAAAATTGCGCGTAACTCATCTCCAACAGGTCCTGCCCATTTGGTCGAATCGATAGCTAAAACTATTTCACCTATTGAACCTCTTGCCTTGGGTTTGGAGCTGCTCGATCCAGTACCTTCTTCGCAGGAGAATAAAAAGAGGCAACACAAGGAAAGGAGGCTCAGGTATATTGCTTTCATAGGAAGTCTAATTTCTAAAGGAAGTGTAAAAAAGAAATATAAGTTAGGTTATCTCTAAGTTATTCAAAACAGGTACTATTCAACCTACAATTAATCGCTGACCTGGCTTGATTTGGGTTGTATTCAAGTTGTTCAACCGCTTGATTTGTTCAATGCTGAGCGAGTGCTTTTGTGATATCATCCATAACGAATCACCAGGTCGGACGGTGTAGGTTTTGGAGGAGGTAGGATTGTCTGAATTCAATGCAATGGTTTTCGAACTAGAAAGATTGGAATTGGAGTGTATGATAAGAATCTGCCCTTCCTTGATCAAATTTGAGCTAAGATTATTCCATTGCTTAATTTGAGTTAGGGTCACTCCATGTCGACTAGCAATTGTGCCAATGGCATCGCCAGACTTTACTTTGTAGGCAATTCTTGAAGTGGTCTGCTGTGGACTGCTCCCTTTAGTGGCTGTTTCTACTTGGCTGGTAGAAGCCACTAGGATTGGAGCTGCTTTGGATAAGGAGTCACTTATCCAGGCCAAGTTTTCCTTGATAAAAAATGCTTTGGATTTTGGAATTCGGATGGACATCGAACGATGAGATTCTGGAACCCTCCCTTGTTTTATGGAAGGGTTTAGTTTCTCTAAATCTTTCAAACAAACTTCTGTAAGTGAGGCCAAAGTTTTGAGCTGAAAGGTTTTATCAAAATTCAGCTGTTCATACTCCATAGGATAGCTTGGTTCTTCCAAGTGCAAGTTGTGCTCCTCTAGGTGATTAAGTATGTAAAGCATTGCTTGAAATTGAGGCACATAACTGCGCGTTTCTTTGGGCAGGTAATCATAAATTCCCCAAAACGTATTTTTACCCCCAGAATGCCGAATTGCTTTTCGCACATTGCCAGGACCACAGTTGTAGGCAGCAAGGGCTACTTCCCAGTTGCCAAACATTTTATAGAGTGCTTTGAGGTATTTTGCCGCAGCTTTAGTGGATTTTTCTGGATCCATGCGGTCATCGATATCCGGATTTACCTCCATGCCATACTCTCGTCCAGTAGCAGGCATAAATTGCCAAAGTCCCATGGCACCCATATGCGACTTAATTTTTGGGTCTAAGCCGGATTCAATGATGGATAGGTGTTGAATTTCTACTGGCATGCCATAGTCTTTCATGGTTTCTTCATACATCGGAAAATACTGCTCTTTCCGTGCCAAGACCATTTTCATGTACTCACGATTTCGTACAGTGAAGTATTGAATAAAAGAAAAAATGCGGTCGTTTAATTCAAAATCCATCTCTGACTCCATGTTCTCGATTCGCTTGGCTACTTCTTCGTAGGTGAAATCAGGAATATACTCGTAATGATAGTTCGGTAGTACAACCTCGAGCTGTCCTGAATTCGAGGTTCTGCTTTCTTGAGAAAATGCCTGAGTAGTTAAAAAAAAGAAACTAGCGACAGTCGCTAGAAATATTCTTAAAATAATGTGCTTCATCACGTGCTAATTTAATGTCAAGGTACTCAAATAGTGACCAAAGGCATACAATTCTGCTTCTTTAAAGGAGTTTGCAATCACCTGAAGTCCTATGGGCATTCCTGAATCATCTTTCCCATTAGGAATAGATAAGGCTGGAACTCCAGAGACAGAAGCCTGAACTGTAAACAAGTCCTCCAAGTACATCGCAACAGGATCACCCCCATGTTCCCCAAATTTAAATGCTGTGGTTGGGGTTGTAGGGAGTAAAAGGTAGTCAAAATCTGTTAATAAATTGGCAGTAAGGTCTCGGATTATTCGTCGAACCTTTTGAGCCTTAGTGAAATAAGCGTCGTAGTAGCTGGCTGACAGCACGAATGTTCCGAGCATGATCCTTCGTTTGACCTCCTCACCAAATCCTTCGCTTCGGCTATTCTTGTAAAGCTGCTCCAAATTTTGTGCTTTAGGAGTTCGGTAGCCATATTTCACTCCATCAAATCGAGCTAAATTTGCACTCGCCTCTGCAGTAGTCAAGATATAGTAGGTAGGAAGCACATATTTCAATTGAGGGAAGTCAACTTCTTGAACTTCGTGTCCCTCGGTTTTTAGCTTTTCGATTACCTCCAAGGTATTGCGCTTGATTTCAGGTTGTAAAGCCGAAGCATGCAATGCCTCTTTCAAAACAGCAATTTTTAGGGATCGCTTTGGGGAATCAAGCTTGCTGTAGGACTTGACCTCCTCCTTCGAGGAAGTGCTGTCTTTCTCGTCATAGCCTGCGATGACCTCAAGAACTAAGGCATTGTCTTTAACAGTAGTTGAAAAAACACCGATGGTGTCAAAGGAAGAGGCGTATGCAATCAGTCCCCAGCGGGAAACTCGAGAGTAGCTGGGTTTCATGCCAACCACTCCAGTAAATGCAGCAGGCTGACGAACCGATCCTCCGGTGTCTGACCCCAAGCTGACTGTGCATAAGTTGGCTTGAACGGCTACGGCCGACCCTCC
>CANHCD010000002.1 GCA_947458795.1 Cyclobacteriaceae bacterium
ACTTTGCAGCCCCATTTCGGATGGATAGCTTTTGGCGATTGGGATCAATAGGTCCAACAATGCTTCCAGTTCTCCTTTCTTTACCGGATCAGTTTCCTGTGAAAGTTTGTCTCCAAGAAGTCCACAAAACACAAGTAAGGATAAAGAACCTTCAGTGATACTTTTTTGGACCAAAAGCATGCGTTTGACATCTGCATGTTGGATGATGGGTACTTGTGGTCGATTGGGCTCCCGATCGGTGAGGCTTCTTCCTTGAGGACGGACTTTGGCATAGCCTAAGGATGCATGAAATGCCGCCGTAGCAATGGCTGTAGCATTCATCCCTATTCCAAGTCTCGCCTCATTCATCATCTGGAACATGTATTTGAGGCCCTGGTGGGCTTCACCTACGAGGTATCCTTCACAGCCAGACTCAGTTCCCATCATCAAGTGTACAATGGGAGCACCCTTGTATCCCATCTTGTGGTAGATGCCTTGGGTGAGCACATCATTTGGGGTTCCGTCTAGTCGAATTTTGGGAACGACAAATAAGGAGATGCCCTTTGTACCAGCTGGAGCACCTTGTATTCTAGCAAGCATCAAATGGATGATGTTGTCACAGGCATCGTGATCGCCAGCAGAGATGTAGATTTTTTGTCCACTGATCGAATAAACTCCTTCTTTGGCAGTGGGAACTGCCAGGGTAGACAAATCAGATAGTGAGCTGCCAGCATCCGGTTCGGTGAGTGCCATGGTTCCTTGCCATTCCCCGCTGTACATTTTAGGAGTGAACCTGTCACGAAGTTCGGTGGATCCGAAGGTTCGAATCAAATTTGCAGCTCCTGTAGTCAAAAAAGGAAAAACACTTGCAGAGTAATTGGCTGCCTGTAATATAAATCCAGCAGAAAGATGGATCGTCCAAGGCAGTTGTTGCCCTCCCTCTTCGTAGGGGAAGATGGCATTGATCCATCCATCAGCACCAAATTGTCGGATGATTTCACGCATCTTGGGGTGTACCTTGATGATTCCATTTTCAAGTTGGGGTTCATTTCGGTCCATTTCCTTGAAAATAGGATACAGGGACTTCTCTGCAATCTGCTCTGCTGCATCAAGAACCAGGGTAAAGGTCTCTTTGGAATGATCTGAAAAATAGGGGTACTGAATGAGCTCCAGGCAGTTTTGATTTTCAAAAAGTTGAAAATGGAGGTCTCTCTTTGAATAGTAGGTAGCCATGATTTATTCTTTGGAACTCAAATAACGGATTATTTTTGCTGGATTTCCTCCAATAACTACGTCTGAAGGGAAACTTTTGGTGACTACTGCTCCGGCTGCAACAACCACTCGATCACCCAAATTTACTCCAGGGCAAAGAATAGCACCTCCACCAATCCACACGTCAGAGCCGATGCTCACAGGCTTGCCCGACTCCCAAAATGCGCCTCTTTCTTGAGCGTCCAGAGGATGCGTAGCTGTGTAGATTTGAACGGCTGGACCAATAAAAACACGGTCACCAAGTTGCACCGAACAAACATCTAACACCACACAATTGAAATTGAAAAAGCAATCTTCCCCCATCTGAATATTGTAGCCGTAATCGCAATAAAAGGGTACTTCGATCCAAGGATTTTTGCCAGCCTTACCCACAAGTTTTCGAAGTAGCGATACACGATTTTCTGGTTCTGCCGGAGCAGAAGAGTTCAATAATTGCGTCAGTTCTCTCGCCTGTAGCCTTTCTTGGACCAATTCTGGATCGGAGGCCTGGTAAAGTTCCCCTGCAAGCATTTTTTCTTTTTCTGACTTCATCGCTTTTGTTTTCGATTAATTTCTAAAAGTAAAGGCGCTTATTTTTTGTTTGACACCCAAACCAATGCTTCTTCCACTCCTCGGAGTTCGGCAAGGCCTTTCATTCTGCCAATGGCGGTGTAGCCTGGATTTGCTGTTTTCTTGTGTAAGTCATCCAAAAGCTGGTGTCCATGGTCTGGACGCATGGGGATTCGTTTTTTTCGTTTCTCCTGCCAAATCAAAATCTCCTGAATCACGGCAACCATGTCTACATTGCCGTCCAGATGGTTGTCTTCGTAGAAGTTTCCATCGGCATCTCTTCGGGTGCTTCGCAAATGGAGAAAATGGATGCGCTCTCCAAACTCGCGAACCATGGCTGGTAAATCGTTATCAGTTCGTACCCCATAGCTTCCCGTGCAGAAGGTTAGTCCATTGTGAAGGCTGGGTGTTTGAGTTAAAATTCGTCTGGCATCTGCCGCTGTGCTCACTACGCGTGGCAATCCATACAAGGAAAAGGGTGGATCGTCTGGATGGATGCAAAGAAAGCATCCTACTTCTTCTGCTACAGGGCTGATGGCATCTAGAAATAGACGAAGGTGTTCTGCAAGCTGTTTTGCATCAATTCCAGAATAGGTTTTGAGCATTTCGCGAAATTCCTCCAGGGTATAGCCAATTTCTGAGCCTGGAAGGCCCTTGAGGATATTGTCCAAAATGAGCTGCTTGGATTCTGGGCTAAGATTCTGGTAGTAGGTTTCGGTAGCAGCAATTTCTTCTGGACTGTATTCTTGTCGTGCTTCAGGCCGTTGCAAAATGAATAGGTCAAAGGCAATCACTGCCTTTTTCTCATAAAGTAAGGCTTTGGCGCCATTTGGGAGCAGGTATTCTAGGTTGGTACGCGTCCAATCCAAAATCGGCATAAAGTTGTAGCAAACGGTATACACTCCCTCAGCAGCCAGGTTTCGTATCGTTTGCTTGTAATTTTCGATTAGTTGCAGATAGTTGCCAGACCTTGTTTTTATCTGTTCGTGAACAGGTACGGATTCGACGACAGACCAAGTCAGACCAGCTTCCTCGATTGTCTTTTTTCGAATATTAATTTCTGCTCTAGACCAAATTTCTCCATTGGGGATATGGTGTAGCGCAGTGACCACTCCCGTAGCACCCGACTGACGGATATCTTGAAGGCTTACTGGATCCTTGGGTCCGTACCAGCGCATGGTTTGTTCCATTTTATAGGCCATACTATATTTTTATTGGGTTAGAAGTAATTGAATCAGTTGCTTGAAGCTAATCTCATTGGAGAGCAGAAGAGCCATCCCTTAAACTCCAGAGTAGGCGCTAAAACCTCCATCTACAGCCACGGTAGTGCCTGTGACAAACTTGGATGCATCACTGCAAAGCCAATGCAAGGCGCCCAGTAGATCATCAGGATGTCCAAATCGGTTCATTGGAGTATGGCTAATTATCTGTGTGCCGCGTTGCGTTAGGCTTCCATCCTCCTGAGTGAGCAGCGTTCTGTTTTGTTCGGTTAGAAAAAAACCAGGTGCCAAGGCATTGACACGAAAATTTGAACCATGCTTGGAAGCAAGTTCGACGGCAAGCCATTTGGTGAGGTTGTCGATGGCAGCTTTGGCTGAGGCATAGCCCATCACCCGTGTCATGGGTCTGCTGGCTGCCATGGAACTGATATTAAGAATGTTACCTCCTCCGTTTTTCAAAAGTAAGGGAAGAAATACCTTGATAGGAAAGACGGTACCCAAATAATTGAGGTCTATCACCTGCCGCAAAGCATCGCTATTGAGGTCCAAAAAGGTTTGCTCGGGTCGAATCACCGCACCTGGCATATTTCCTCCGGCAGCATTGATCAAAACAGCTACAGATCCATGCTGAGACTCGATGAGTAGTTTGACTTTTGTCAGGGACTCTTCCTCTGTTACGTCTGCACAATAGCCCGAAGCTTTGCCACCTTCGGCGATGATTTGATCCCTCAAGGCATTTACCTTCTCAGGTGTTCGTCCCAAAATCAAGAGTTCAGCCCCTTGCTGCGCTAGGTACAGGGCCATGCTTGCTCCAAGTACCCCTGTAGCTCCAGAAAATAGAATTTTCGTTCCTTTTAAGTCAAATAAATCCCTTGATATCATGCGATGGTACTAAAGTTTTGTGGGCTAAAATTGAAGTAGGCTTTGGCATTGTTATAGCAGACATCTTGAATGATTTTGCCTAGCCATTGCTCATCCCAAGGCAGTTCCCCTTGTTCGACTTCTTGTCCAATCAGTTGGCACAAGATCCTGCGGAAATATTCATGTCTTGGAAAGGAGAGAAAGCTTCTGGAGTCGGTGAGCATTCCGATGAAGCAACTCAATAGACCAAGATTTGAGAGCGCATTGAGCTGTTTTTCCATCCCATCTTTCTGATCGAGGTACCACCAGCCAGAGCCATATTGCATTTTTCCTTTGACCGATCCATCGTTGAAGTTGCCAATCATGGAAGCAAAGACCTCGTTGTCTCTGGGATTTAGGTTATAAATAACAGTCTTGGCCAATTGATCCGTTTTGTCCAATTCATTGAAGAAGCTGGCAAGGGATTTGGCCTGATCAAAATCTCCGATGGAGTCAAATCCGGTATCGGGTCCTAGCTGCTGGAGCATTCGTTCGTTGGTATTGCGAATAGCACCGAGGTGGAACTGCTGTACCCAGCCCTTGGCATGGTACTGTTTGGAAAGAAGTGAGAGTATCTGAAAGGTAAAGTATTCTTTTTCAGCGGCTGTAGGAGGATTACCTGCAAGGGTGTTTTGGAAAATACGATCTGCAGATAAGTGGCTTTCCGTTGAAAAACTCAAGCGCTCGAGTCCATGGTCCGCTACCCTGCATCCCATGGAATGAAAAAAGTCAATTCGCTTGTAGAGCGCCTCGATCAAGGTATCAAAGGAACTAATTTCAATTCCTGCGGCAGTTCCTAAGGCTACAAGGTAGCTGCTGTAATTTTGGGGTTGCCCGATTGCAAAGGCTTTGTCTGGACGAAAGGTAGGGTACATTCCCATGGCATGGCCTTCTTTTCGGTAGGCGAGATGCTGGCTCAAGTCGTCTGTTGGATCATCAGTCGTGCCGACGACTTCCACCTTCATTCGTTCAAGTAGTCCACGGGTACGAAAAGGCTCCTCTTGAAGAATTTCTGAGGTAGCTGAGTAAATTTTCGAAGAGTTGGTAGGCGATAGGAGCTCGGTAACTCCAAAATACCGCTTCAGCTCCAACGCGCTCCAATGGAATAGGGGGTTTCTGACTGTGTAGGGTAGGGTATAGGCCCACTTGTCAAACTTTTCTGCTGCTGAGGCTTTACCAGTGATGTAGTGCTCGTCAATTCCGAGGGTTCGCATCGCACGCCACTTGTAATGATCTCCAGCTAGCCAAAGGGAGCTGATGTTTTCAAACTTCCGATTGGATGCGATTTCTGCAGGAGGGAGGTGGTTGTGGTAATCGATGATGGGAAGATCCTTCGCATAGGCATGGTAAAGCCGCTGGGAAAATTTATTTTTCAATAAAAAATCATCCGAAAGGAAATGGGAATTTTGGATTAATTGGGTCATTAGCGAGAATAATGGAATGCTAAGGGATTAGATGGAGCTTCTGTATTTTCACCTACCTGTCAGAAGCTGAAAGCTAAGCTCGCTGCATATAGAAAATCAAATCGCTGGAGGAGCCCAGCCCTTTTCATATTCTCGACTCCATAACGCCATGGCCTTAGGGGAATTGAGGATGTGTCCATTTTTTGGATCACAAGTCAAGGATTCTCCTGTTCGGCTACTGATATTAGCCAAGTGACACAGTAAAGTAGATACTGCACCTTCCTCAATGGTGGAGTTTTGCTTTTCTGTTCCCCGCACTGCATTGAAGAAGTTGACAATGTGTAGCGTACTCATGTCACCCCCTCCGCCAAGAGCGGTACCTCCTTCGTTGTTGGAGGCTAGGTTGGATTTGGTTTCTTTGCCAGATCGATCGTGCAGTCGGTATCCACCGCGATCTACATACACGGTACCTTCTGAACCGTAGATGATTGTTCCTCGGTCCGATCCATAGGTTTTGTAGTTGTTTCGGCTTTTCCCATCCCACTGGATGACCTTTCCATCTCCAAACTTGAAGGTAGCATCCATGGTGTCGTACATGGTCCATCCATCCTCAGGATAGTGCATTTTGCCAGCAGCCACCGATACTTCAGAAGGATAGTTGACTTGGAGCGCCCAGCGGGCCACATCCAATTCGTGGGTGGCATTGTTGCCTGTTTCGGCAGTGCCGTAATCCCAGCCATACCAATGCCAATTGTAGTCCCAGGTGTCGTGAAAATAGGGTTTTCTCGGTGCAGGGCCTTGGAAAAGATCCCAATCTAAGCCAGCAGGAGGGGCTTGCTGAATCGGATTAATCACAGCTCCTCGGGAGTTGCTGTAAAAAGCTTTGGCGAAGTACACCTTTCCAATTACCCCTTCGTGAATTGCTTTGATGATTTCTTTACTTTCGGGGGCAGAGCGCTGCTGGTTGCCCATCTGAACCACCTTGTTGTATTTTTTTTGTAAGGCAATTAGCACTTCACCTTCTCGAGCATTGTGGGAGCATGGTTTTTCTACATAGACATGTTTGCCTCTTTCAAGTGCAAGCCAGGTTCCGGGTGCATGCCAGTGGTCTGGGGTGGCATTGATCAATACATCCACTTCTTTGTCGTCCAACACCTTGAAGATATTTTGCTCTTGCTTGGGTTGGTAATCGATCCATTTTTCAAAACCTTTAGCTGCCTTGGGCATCTGTGACTGCATTGCATCGCAGAGGTACAACAAATTCACGTTGCTGCTTTTCAACCCGATCGGTTCGTAAAACGCACCTAAACGTCGGCCCAATCCTGCAATAGCTACATTGAGGCGGTCGTTAGCGCCCACAATGCGAGCATAGGATTTGGGAGAGAAGCTAAGCGACCCGAGGGCAGAAAATCCTAGCGTTAGCGCAGCACTTTTTTTGATAAAGGTTCTTCGGTTTGACTTCGACATGATTCAAAGGGTTTATTGACTTATTGGAGGGTCTTTATTTTTATATTTTTATAGCTCACTTGATCTCCGTGATCTTGGAGAAGAATGCGACCTTTTGGGGCCTCACCAAATTTATTCCAAACCACATATTTGCTGATGGCAACTAGGTCTCGGTAGGCTTGGGAGCCTCGCTCATATTCCAATACTTTTACGCCATTGAGGTAGTGCTCCACCTTATTGTTGGGATACACCACGACTCTGCCTTGGTTCCATTCCCCAGGCTTGCGCACAAATCGGGCTTGCTTTTCTGCTTTGATCAGGTCATACAAGGAGGCTAGAGTACGGTTTCCATCACGACCCATCTTTGCATCTGGATGGAGCGCATCGTCGAGAATTTGGTATTCTAAACCGATGGCTGAACCGGTGCTTTCCTCCGCCAAGGTTACAAAATACTTTACCCCACTGTTGGCACCCTCGCTAAGCTTAAAGTCAAAAGCCAAATCAAAGGCACTAAATTCAGCTGTGGTGACAATGTCTCCAAAAGTTCTTGCTTCACTTCCATCTGACTTCTGTATAGTTAAGATGCCATCTTCGATTGTCCATCCGGCTTTTGGGAAGGCTTCTTTTCGAGCACTTTCCCATCCTGTTGAAGAAGCTCCATCAAAAAGAAGCTTCCAGCCTTGGGATTTTTCTTCTGGAGTCAACTCATTTTTGACGGTGCTCACCACAAAAACGGGCTTTTTGAAGGGGAGAGGCTGTAGGTTTTCTGTTTGAACGCGGATATTTCGAAAGTAGGTTTTTCTGCCTTCATCTTCATTGGACTGTATGCTGTGCACTTGAAGACCAATGAAGCCTTTTCTATCCATGTCATCCACAAAATAGGCCACTTCCTGTCCATTGATCCAGGTTTTGAGTGTATTGCCAATGGCCTCGATGCGGTAGCGGTTCCATTCTCCCAACTTAAATGCTGACTTGGCAGTTGGGTTGAGATCTAGGGGATAAAACCAACCGCGACGTGCTTCATCATAGATTCCTCCAGACCAGGCTCGAGGAGAAGGATCGGCTTCTACTTGATATCCATAAACCAGTCCTTTGCCGCCTTGACCGGCTGGATCAAATTGACCGCGAGTCATAATTCCACTATTGGAGGAGAGATGGCTGATTTTGAGGTCTACTTCTAATATAAAATCACCGTAAAGGGCTTCTGTGATCAAAAAGGTATTGCCAGTACCGAAGACTGCAGTTCCTTCAATTACCCCATCTTGGACTGCAAAAGTGGCTTTTCCAGCTATAGCTTTCCAGCCGCTCAGGTCTTTTCCATTGAATAGGTTTTTCCATTCTCCATTTTGTGCTTGTAAGGAAAGAGTGACAAGAGAAAAAAGGAAGCAGCTGACAAAACGTAAAAACATAAATCGACTAGTTAAAACTTAAAGATTGAGCTTGCCTTTTTTGCTTGCCCTAATTTTGAAATCAAGATACAAAATCTAGTTGATCTCTTGCTAGTCCCGATGTGAGGAGTGGTGAGGATTTTTTTTAATTCCCGTAGAAAGCATCATCTGTTTAGTACTTTTGTGCATGCTTGATTTCAATACCAAAGGAAAAGTTTTTATTACCTGCAAGGATCGTTCGGTCAGCTACTTGGAGCAGGAGATTCGTGAACTGGGTTTTTTCCCTGTAGAAGTTCGCCGTACTGGCATTGAGATTCTTGCTTCGCTTGAAGAGTGCATGGATCTCAACCTGCATCTGCGTACTGCTTCTCATGTCTTGTATGAAATCAAATCTTTTTACCTGCGCAATGCGGACGACATCTACCGACGCTTTAAGGCCATACCTTGGGAAGACTACTTGGATGTGGATGGGTACTTTTCGGTGAATTCGGTTGCTGAAAATGAATCCATCACCACGCCGCTGATTGTGAATGTGAAGGTAAAGGATGCTATTGTAGATCGTTTTCGAGAGCTGAAAGGGAGGAGACCCGATTCCGGATCCGATTTTTCTGGTTTGGTGATTCAAGTGTATTGGAAAGAAACGCAAGCCATTGTGTACTTGAATACCTCTGGTGAAACCTTGGCCAAGCATGGCTACCGTAAAATACCAGGAAAGGCTCCCATGATGGAGGCTTTGGCTGCAGCAACCATTTTTGCCACCGAATGGAATACCCGTGTGCCTTTTATCAACCCCATGTGTGGATCGGGTACCTTAGCCATTGAGGCGGCACTTATTGCTTCCAAGCGCTACCCTGGTTTGTACCGAGAGCACTATGCTTTTCAGCATATTTTAGGATATCAGGCGGAGACTTTTCTAGCGAAGAAAAAGAAGCTGGAAAATAAAGTCATTCACGATCCTGGTGTCACCATCATTGCCTCTGATATCTCCTTGCAGGCCATTTCCTTTGCACAAGAAAATGCCGCTTTCGCAGGGGTGGACCACATGATTACTTTTCAAACGGGGGATTTTGCAGAGACCGAAATTCCAGAAAAGCCACGTGGAGTTATCTTTTTTAACCCCGAATATGGTGAGCGCCTAGGAGATCTGGGAGAGTTAGAAGAAACCTACAAGCGGATGGGGGACTTTATGAAGCAAAACTGTGCGGGTTACCGAGGGTATATCTTTACGGGTAACATGGATCTGGCCAAAAAAGTAGGCCTGAAGGCAAGCCGACGCATCGAGTTTTGGAACGGTACGATCGATTGTCGCCTCCTGAAGTACGACATGTATGCTGGAAAGGGAACCGAGTAGGGGATTGAATGGCTAGGATTTTATCCGCCCAGTTTTTTCCAGTCATCCTTTTTTTCTTTACTATTCCAATGAATTTGCACTTATTTGGCACGTGGTAAAGAGGCTCTTTCCTTTAAAAATCTGGTGGATTCCTGATTTATTAGCCATTGAATTTATGCGCTATTTTCTAGCTTTTTTCTTAGTTGTAGGGATTCATCTGTCTTGTATATCACAGACGATCACGGGGACTGTGAGGGAAAAGGGTTCTGGTCTTCCCTTACCCTTTGCCAATGTCTTTGTCAACAACACCACCATAGGATCAGCCACTGATGCAGATGGACGATTTCGAATAAGTGGTGAATTTTCCACGGATATTGAGTTGGTAGCCAGCTTTGTAGGGTATATCACAGAAGTAAAGGCGATCTCTTTCCGTAAAAAAGGAGAAGTTAACATCGATTTTGATTTGGTATTCAATGAATCCAATCTCTCGGAGATTGAGCTCAAAGCAAAGCGAGACAAATCTTGGGATCGGGAACTTCGTAGATTTGAAGAAGTGTTTTTGGCTTTACCGGATGATCCGTATCGCTCGCAGATCCAGATTGAAAATCCTTGGGTATTGGAGTTTGAGAATGTAAAACCTTCCAAAGGGCCGAATTACCTTCAAGCTTCTGCAGCACAACCTTTGAAAATCACCAATACCGCTTTGGGGTATAAAATCGATTACTACCTTCAAGATTTTAGGGTATTGCGTAATGGTTCCATGTTTTACGGACAGGTTTTCTACTCGCGGATAAATTCGGAAGAGGAAAATAAGATGTCAGAATGGGAAGCGAGCAGAGAGGCCAATTACCAGAGTTCGTTAAGACATTTCAATACCTCTCTTTTACTGAATTTATCAGACTCGATTCATTTTAATGTTTATCGTACTCCTCCAGAGCAATTAGGGAGGGAAAGGACCAACGATTTTAGAGAGGAATTGGGAGAATCCATCTTCCCGATTAGTCCAGATTCAATTTTTCGAAAACCACTGGGAAATGGAAATTTTAGGATTTTTCTCCAGGACAGGCTGGAAATTCATCACCTAGATAAGCCTTGGAGAAATGATTACTACACCAATGTGTACCATGCCATCAGCTGGATTCAAGCACCTAGTGGATACTACGATGTAGACAAGAAGGGCACCTTGATTAACCCGACTCAACTTGTCCTTTCGGGTTATTTGAGCCGGCAGCGCATGGCTCGGATTCTTCCCTTGGACTTTGAGCCCAGCAGTAGATTTGTGGCTGAACAGACCTCTGTGGAAGTTTTGGTGAGTCCTGCTATTCGACTCAATAGACTTCGGGAGAAAGCTTGGTTGACGACCAATAAACCCTATTTCTACCCTGGAGAAACGGTTTGGATGGGAGGTAAGATGCTTTATCAAGACCAGAATATGGCCGATTCCCTCAGTCGGGTAATCCATGTCGACTTGATCAATCCAAATGCTGAAATCATACAATCGGCGACGTTTCCGATTGAAAAAGGGAAGGTTACTGGAGGTTGGACGTTGTCACCTGAATTACTACCGGGAGAGTATGCACTGCGAGCCTATACGCATTGGAATCAGAATTTTGGAGCCCTAGATCAGTTTGTGACTCCTTTTCTGGTGTTGAAACCAGGGTTTAAGCCTAGGGTGGGGCAACTTGAAACAGAAATTTTTGAGGGTGAGATCACTGTTAAACCCGAGATTTCCATCACCGACTCTGTTCCTTACCGGGTGATGGATTTGAAACTTGAGTTTTTAGATGAGTTTCAAAACTTGATCGATGGAGAATTTATCGTTTCGCTCACAGATGCAGATGCCGTATCCCTGATTCAGGGAAGTAGTTCGCTAGAGGAGGAGATGAACTGGTTAGACAAGAAGCTACCAGATGATTTCAAGTCTACTCTTGCTTTTCCGATTGAATACGGAATTTCGGTGCAGGGTAAATTTACGGCGGACAACAAGCGTCGCCCAGCAATCAATCCAATCACCGTCGTCCGTGGAGATTTAGAGGATTATGGTCAGGTGATGACGGATTCTTTGGGTAATTTTTGGGCTACTGGCTTAATTTTCAAGGATACAGCCCAGATTGCTGTTGCTGCCATGGATTCCAAACGAAAACCCTATGGGTCTGTAGAACTTAAACCTTTATTGAAGCCTGGATTTGATTCAACCTTCCCAAAGTCTGCCTATATCCTAGAACCTATTCAACAAGAGATTCCAAATCTGGATAAAGCGGGTGAATACATTCTGCTTGAAGAGTTTGTGAAAGAAGAAAAAATACAAGAAGCGAAGGCGGATCCGAATGACCAATATGGTGAGCCTACCCAGCAAGTAAGCGGAGAGGTACTTGAAAAAGAGACCATGGGGCAGATTTTGGGGCGTTTGGGCTTTAATCTGAGTACATTAAAATTTAGAAATTACACTTACGGGGAGAAGACAGTTACTCCTTTGTTAATCCTCGATGGGTCCTCTATGCCGTTCATGGAGGCAAATGAGTTTAGGGAAACGCTACTTGGTTTTGAACCTTCCCAACTTGCATCAATCAAAGTGTATGCAGATAATGTAGGTAAGTCGATTTTTGGCATGGCTGGCTATGCAGGAGTAATCCAGATCGAAACTAAAAATGGCTTCAGATCGAGTTCTGAGACGGATCGCAAATTTAATTCTGAAGGCTTTCTGGTTTTCGATCTTCCAGGTTTTTCAGACTTTCAAGAGTTTGTTAAAAATCCAACCTCAGACCAGTTTTTGAAGAAAAAGCCTACGATCTACTGGGAACCTCAGGGAATTACTACTTCCGGTGCATTCCAAACTAAAGTTAAGGTACCTTATGGAGTAAAGGCCATCCAGGTTTGGGTGGAGGGCATGACCTTGGATGGGCAAGCTTTTTCAAAAAGGATCAAGTTGGAGTTTTAAAATCCACGGGTTTCACCCGCGGTTATTCAAAGTTTGACCCTTGCAGAGTCTTTTTAGCAATACACCTTCACTCTAAATAAAAAACCGCGGAAATGGCTCTCCGCGGTTTTTTTTTCTGATTACTGAAGTTGACTACTCAGCTTACTTATTTTTTTACTGAGATCAAGAATGGCGTTGGCATAACGCGAATCCCATTCTTCTAGTCTGCTAGTATTCTTGGTTGCTACTTCGTACTGTATGCCTGGTAAGATCCAAGAGGCATAGCCTGAGAAGGGATCGTTACACACATACAAGGACTTGTACCATTCACCATAGTACATCCCCTTGGGATCAATCCAGCTTTTTTCCAAGTCGATCAAACCGGTGTTGATTTTTTTCAAGGTCACCGCATTTAGTTTTTCGGCTGCAAGTGCATTTTGTAGTGAATTTTTGTAAACCTCTGAACTTTCTTCGAGTGCCTTTAATGCAGTTTGTACCTGATCAAACCCAGCAAAATTTGGATCCATGGCTTTCACATTCTTTACTGCCTGCTCAAAGTGCCCTTTCAAATCTTGAGCATAGCGAGGTACATCGTAAGGAATGATAGTGGCATTGGCTTGACGAATGGCCACCAGCCCAAACACTTGTGCCACGGCACCGCCCATTTTAAAGCTTGGATCAGAAAACTTCCCGTAGTAGTGAATGTTATCGTAGTTGGAGTGGTAGGCTGTATTTCCTCCAGAGCCTCCGCTCAAGGAAGGAATTCCCACGTGCATGTAGAAGGCGATATGGTCAGATCCACCACCCAAATTTCCAATACCTGGCTCAGCATTTTTTCCTGCCCAAATTTCAAAAACCGTTTTGGCAGAGTCAGGGTAGCCGACCTCCTTGGAAGCATCGATGATGAGTTTTTTCAAGGTTGGTGCAGCTGAAGCACCAAAATTTCGCCCAGAAGCACCCCCATCAAAGTTCATGTAGGAAATGGCTTTTGCACCCAATTCTTTTCTCAAATGCTCTACCCATTCGGTAGATCCAATTACGCCCTGCTCTTCGGCATCCCAATGTCCAATCAAGATGGAGCGGGAAGGCTTTTGGCCATTTTTATACAAATCGCCCAAGGCTTCAGCAAAGGTTAATAGCATGGCTGTGCCGGAATTTGGATCCGTAGCACCAAAGGACCAAGCATCGTAGTGACTACCTAAGATGATCCATTCGTCTGGATGATCTTTACCGATAAAAGTGCCTACGACGTTGTTGGCACGGATAAAATCAGGCTTTTGATCCACCATCACGCGAACCTTCAAGTCGGCACCGCCTGTAAGTTTGTAGGTAAAGGGAAGTCCTCCTTGCCATGCTGCAGGTACATCCGCACCTGTCATTCTGCTCAAGATCTCTTTGGCAGCACCGTATCCAATAGGGGTCACTGGAATGGTGTGAAAGTCTACCGTAGCAGGATCGTCCCGCTTGATTTTCTCTGGACCATCCAAAGGTAGGGCAGGTCGGTTGGGAGTCAAAGGATCACCAGTGAAATCCAAGGTCAACATAGATCCTCTTTGGATAGTAGTTTCGTTGTAAAAAGGGCCTTTAGGATACACATCTCCTCTGGTAAATCCAGAATCCTTAGGATCGGTGTACACTACCAAGCCGATCATGCCATTTTGCTCGGCAAACTTGGCCTTGTAGCCACGGAAATTGCCCCCATAGCGAGCGATGGCAACTTTTCCTTTTAATGGAACGCCCATCTCTACCAACTTCATGAAGTCTTCACGAGTACCGTAGTTGACATATACGACCTCAGCTGTGACATCTCCACTGCCAGAGAAGGCATTGAAGCCTAGGTGTAGTCGGGGATCTGTGGAGAAAGGGTCTTCTGCTAGTTCACCTTCTTTTTGAGAAAGTGTAAGCTGCACGGGGCTAATGATTTGCAGTTCAGACTTTCCTGGATGATTGGGTAAATACACATCGTATGGCCATACCTTGACCTCCATGCCTGTCTTGGACATGATATCCACCATGTAGTCTTTGACAAGCTCATTTTCAGGTGTGCCGGCGATATGTGGACTCTTGGTCAGCTCGGTCAAATGGATCTTAAAGCGATCGTAATTGACGGCCTTGAGGTAATCGGACTCAAACTTCTTTTGTGCGGATACTTGAGATGTAAAAAATCCATCCTGCTGCCCAAAAGCACTGAGCGAAAGAAGTAAGGCGGTGGCTAGATATAGTGATTTTTGAAACATGGGTTAAACAATGGAGTTGAAAATTATTTACTTCTAGGTTGGTAGCGATCTGTGAGGACAAAAGCAAAAAGACCATGGAATGGATCCATGGTCTCTTCAGATCAATTGGCCTTGAGACCCGGGGATCTTTCCAAAAACTCTTGGTAGAGGCGTATATGTCGGTTGGACATCGGAATTCGATACCCATCGATGAATACGTGCATGATTTGTGATCTAGTCTCAAAAGGATCTCCTGTGGAAACAATCAGGTTGGCACGCTTGCCTGCCTCCACAGATCCATACTGATCTGCTACTCCGAAGATTTCTGCTGGATTGATGGTTACAGCTTTCAAGGCTTCTTCCTTACCTAGTCCATAGGCTGCAGCAAAGGCAGCATGGAAAGGTAGGTTTCTTACATTTTCCTCATCATCCGTACGAAGTGCCACTTTCACACCTGCCTTTGCAAGTAATCCTGCGTTGGCGTAAGGAGCATCGTAGCGATCAGAAGAACGGGTAGGCAGCTCCTGAACTGGGCCAGTAACCACTGGAATCTTGGCTTTGGCAATTTCGTCAGCCACACGCCAGCCTTCGGCAACACCTGTAAAGATCACCTTGATGTTTTTTCCTTCCACCCACTTGATGGCTTGCTGGATATCTGAAGCTGCATTTACCTCGATAAGTAGCGGGAGTTCGCCCGAAATAACTTTGGACAGTTGCTCCATTTCAGGGAAGTAAGCAAGTGTGGCTCCTGATTTTTTGAGTTCAAGGTAAGATTTGGCATTATCCCAGATGTCGTTGGCTTCTTTTAGAGCCTTTTCACCATCTTTTTTGACGTCTTCATCTGATCTGCGGTCAAAACGACCACGTCTTCCCGAGCTAGGGAATATCATGGCTACAGCCTTAAAGCCACCATACATTTGGTCTGGAGTGTAGCCATTCAAGTTGATCAATGCTGCAGTACCTGGGAATAGTCCTCCGGAAGGCACGGTAAGCACGGTAGTGACACCGGATACTCGGGTCACACCAATGGCCTCAGAATTTGGATTGACCGTGGTCAAAGCTTGCATGTTCGGCGTAACATTGCCTACATCGGCATAGTCTACGGTCTCAGGTACTGAGCTCACTTCTACCAATCCTAGGCGAGTACCGCCATCGATTATTCCTGGATAGATAAATAGGCCAGTACAATCGATCACCTCTGCTCCATCGGAGGAAAGGTTGGTGCCTACCTTGGAAATTTTGCCATTTTCCAATAAAACGGAGGTATTGGCAAGCGTTCCCTTGGTGACCGTAACTACAGTCGCGTTTTTTAATAAGAATTTTCCATTGCGAGGTTTTACAAATTCCCCGTCAATTTGGGCCATTGCCACCACTGGGAGTAGGGCAAGTAGGAGGGCACAAAAGGTTTTATACATTCGGTTCATGTTCGATTGAATTTTCGGGGTGATTAGTGTTTTTCTTTCAAGAATGCTCCCTGAAAGGCTTCAAAGTAAGCGTCAACATCCTGCATGCAACGGTGGGCTTCCTCATTGGCTCTCAAGAAAATAGGTTCTACCATCTCAGTAGCTGCTACCCACTGGCGTTGATCGTTGTTGTCTTTTTTGATGTCAAAGTATTTGACACCATCCACAAAGGTCATTTGAGGAACCGCATAAGAAGAAAGGGGATGTCCTTCAAAAATGACTAGATCTGCTTGCTTACCCACTTCAATGGAACCTACCTTATCCTCAATCCCCAATTGCTTGGCAGGATTGATGGTGATCATGGCTAAGGCTTCCTCATCGGTCAAACCTCCATAACGCTGAGTTTTGGCAGCCTCATGGTACAAGTGACGAATAAGTTCGGCGGAATCCGAATTGATGGAAGTAAGGGCTCCATTTTTTTGAAGGATGGCGGCATTGAAGGCAGTGGAATAATACACTTCCATCTTGTAGGCCCACCAGTCCGCAAATACCGATGCACCCATGGTGTATTCGGCAATTTCAGGGGCAACTTTAAATCCTTCGTTGGTATGTTGGAATACCACCTTTTTGATGTTGAAATCTTTGATGACATTGATCAGCATGTAGATTTCATCGGCACGATAAGAATGGCAATGGATGATGATTTTACCGTCCAAGATATCCGCTAGCGTTTGAAGGCGCTCACTGTAAGCTGGGGGAGGAGTAGTATTACCTTTTTGATTTTTGGCAAGCTGGTAAGTTTCCCATGCTTTCTTGTATTGGATGGCTTCGTTAAATCCATTTCTGATCACTGCTTCTACACCCATTCTAGAACGGGGCTGTATGCCATTGCCTCTACCATGTACACGCGTTGGGTTCTCACCCAATGCAAATTTGATGGTACGCGGAGCATCTTGCATGATAATGTCTGCAGGGTCCATGCTGCCCCAACGATGTTTTAGGGTAGCATTTTGTCCACCCACCACATTTGCGGAGCCGTGCATGGCATGCGAAACGGTCACGCCACCTGCCAAGGCACGGTAGATGCCCATATCAGTAGGGTTGACTACATCCTTCATGCGGATTTCTGAAGTGATAGGAGCAGAGGCCTCATTCACTACATCCAACCCCACGTGGGAGTGCGCATCAATGATGCCTGGCATCAAGTATTTGCCTGAAGCATCGATCGTATTTACTCCAGCTGGTGCGGTAAGATTTTTTCCTAGCTGTATGATGATTCCGTTCTGAACCAATACATCCGAAGATTCAAGGTTGCCTTTAGTGACCGTGAGCACGGTCGCATTTTTTATCAATACACTGCCCTTTTGGACTTGTGCCTGGGAAATCCCAACACCCAATCCTAGAAACGCAGCGATAAGGTAAATGTGCTTTTTCATGTTTAGTTCGCTTGGCTAGGTGAAGAAAGTGTTGCTTTAACAGGGAAAGAACCCATTTGGGGTACAGACAAGGAACCATCCATGTTTTTTCCGTTGATTTCTCCCGATATAGTCACCGTTAGGCTCATGCCTCCTGCGGCTACATCAAATTCAAAACTGATTGTTTTTCCAGTGAGGCTCGCATTTTTGATTGGAGCGGACGCTTTTCCAGATCCAGTTGGGTCATCATAGGTGATGGTTCCACCCAATGCCCCGTTTTCACGCTTCAAGGTAATTTCACCTCCTGAACTTCCTGCTGGGGTTTCTGAGGTATATTCCCATACGCCCTCCACTTGTACTGCATTGGAAGCGGTTTCAGGTTTTGCGCTAGTTTCAGCCTTTACAGCTTTCTTCTTGATTTCGTAATCGAAAACATAACCATCCGCAATCACGTGCTTGATTTGGGTCTCTTCCTTGAATAATGTATCTGTAGTCAACACAAGGTTGGCTAGTTTCCCTTTTTCAATAGTTCCAACCAATCCACTTACGCCCAATATTGCTGCTGGATTAGTGGTTAGCGCCGCAAAGGCTGCTTTTTGGCTTAATCCATTGTCCATCATTGCCTTCAAGGTTTTTTGTACATCTGCTGCCTTGGCATCTACTGTGCTGAATCCAAAAAGAATACCTGCCTTTTCCAATTGAGCGGCTTGCTTCAGTGCCTTGTCGTAGGATTCCTTTACTCGGGCATATTGCGCTTTGGTGGCTTCGGTAACGCCCTCTGCTTTTTGTGCTTTGATGGACTTGTCATCTGGTACCTGCAACTTGATGAGGACAGGAGTGCCGGAGGATTTGATTGCGCCGATTACGGATTCGTAATTTTCTAATCCTGTCAGGATCATTTTGAATCCTAACTCTTTTTGTAGGGCCAATGCACGACGGATTTCAAGTTCAGAACCCGCAGCGAAAAGTACAGGCAATTGCTTTTGAACTACCGGCATCATGGCCGTTTGTGTTGGAGTAGCCTGTGGTCTTTTGACTCCCGATGTAAAGGTGAATAGTCGCTCGTGCTCTAGTACCAGGGTAGTGTTTTGGTAGATGTCTCGAAACTTGGCCATTACACCTGCAAGGGTAGCTGGGTACATGCCTCGAGAACTTCTGTAATTCGCAGCTAGGGCAGCGTTTAGTTTCAAGAAATTGTTGGCTTTACCATCTCCAAGTAGTACAAGGGCAGTTTTACCGGGTAGCATGCCCCCATCAGGAACTACCTGACTAAGCGTAAAACCTGCTTTTCTCCAATCGTCTATTTGAGTGCTTACAGCTGCGTAAGCATCAGATGCCGATCTCCAAGGAGTGATCCCAGCAATTTCATCGGCAGGATTGGAGGAAACAAAATCTTTAGGACGCTCTACATCCTTAGGCTTTGTGATGCCCATATTTCCTGCGCCATCGATAAATCCTGGATAGACATAAAGCGAATCACCTGCGATGATTTTTGCTTCTTTGGGTAGCGATAGGGAGGATCCCACACCTAAAATAACGCCGTCTTTGATGAGGATGGTGGCTTTACTTCCAGGATCACCTGGAGCTTTGAATACCGTGGCATTGGTAATGGCATAGGTGCTCGTTACCCTACGTTTCCCTGTAGGATCACTCTGTGCCATTGCAGCTTGGCTGAGCCATCCTGCTACCAACAATCCCAGCATTCCTGCCTTTAGAAATTGTTTGTTCATTCTTGAATTGGTTAAACTTTAAGTAGAAAACTACAAATTGCAAGAAGAGTTCTTGCATATTTTTATTTATAAATCCTTTTTAAAGGATTAGTGGTACAATAGCTTGGTAAATTTTGTGTCTTTAGAAATTGAAATCAGAACCAACTACTTACCAAAAATAGAACTTCAAGCGAATTACCCAATTCTCTTTCCAAATTTATTTAGAGGGAGCTCCAGGTGGGATCAAATTGGATAAACTAAATGTTGTTTTTATCGTTAAGTCTTCAAATTAAAAATCGATGAACAATCCCCTCATACTCCCGAAAACAGAATTAGTTTGTCCGGAAGGACTGGAAGTAGTCCTAATGGGGGGAGGTTGTTTTTGGTGTACAGAGGCTGTTTTTTTGCGATTGGAGGGAGTGAAAGGGGTGATTCCAGGGTATGCTGGTGGCATCGTGGAGCAACCTAGTTATGAAGCAATCTGTACAGGTAGGACTGGACACGCGGAAGTGATTCAGGTGATTTTTGATCCAAAGCAAATCGGTTTGGAAACCTTGTTGGCGGTATTTTGGGCCACACATGATCCTACAACTTTAAACAAACAAGGAGCAGATGTAGGTCCACAGTATCGTTCAGCAGTTTTTTACTTAAATGAAGCCCAAGGAGAACTTGCGCGCAGCTTGAAAGATAAATTGATGCAGTCGGGGATTTACACTTCAGCTATTGTAACTGAGATTACTCCATTTTCCAATTTTTATCCAGCAGAGGTCTACCATCACAACTACTATGCCTTGCATGAGCAGCAACCCTATTGTCAATATGTAGTGCGTCCGAAAGTAGAAAAACTGCAGCAACTTTTTAAAAATCTCCTGAAATAGCGACTAGAATTTCTGGATCAAATAGGCGATTTTAATCGTTTAAATAGGGTTTATCACCTGATTTTCCCTGTTTAAGCATTGTTCTTTTCTTCATTGTCCTAAAAAATCGTAATTTTGAAGAATTTATCGTGTTGATTTTAGTTTCAAACGCCTCTTTTTTAAAGGATTGTTGAATTAGAGGGATTACATTTCCTCAAGAGACTGAACGCTAAATTCAATCAAGAAAGTTGATTTCTGCACCACAGTAAAATTGACTAAGTTGATTTTGAGAGGAAGGTTTCAGATCTGATCGCTAAAAAAAAAACGCCATGCATAGAACTAGAGCACAAGAATCCAGGGCAGCAATTGAACGCTTGTACATCACGATGCGTCACCTTTTTAATCGGGGTAGCTACAAGCCCATGGGTGTGTCTGGTGAAGGTTTAATTCAGGCCTTGATGGTGCTGAGTCCAGAGATCTATGGGAACTTAACAGACCCCGAGAAAATAGAATTGGATGGCTTACTCTATGTCATGGAACGCCTTCCAAAAGGAATCGAAGAATGCCGATTTGTACGCCTGATCAGTAGGGAAGGCTACGAAACATCTCACCTTAAACCGATCGTCCCTCCAAGAAGAAAGCGCAACTGTTATCGCTTAGATGAACAGATTATGTATGTGGAGATGACTCGCGGAAGATCAGATATTTATGATATTTTGACTCACCTGACTTTTCTCTACATTGAGTCTCGAAAAATCCAACAAAATAGTACAGATCCCAAAGGTAAGATCTCTTCCAATTGGAAGATGCTGGAGGAGTTTGTCCGAAAGGAAAAGCTGGGAGAGGAATTGGAAATTGAAAGTGCTGCGGCCTACCTAAGCCACATTATTGGTAGAACTTACGAAGAGACGCTACATGCAGTACAGAAGTTTGCCGAGAGCAGCAATTCCAATAGCCTGTTTTCGATTGTTTACCACCTGGGTAAATTATCCATGGAGGAATCGATTCAGGGCTTGGATCGAGAAATTAGCTTTTCAGCCACCCTTCGAGAGCGTGTAGGTCACCATGTGTATGGGGAGCTTTGGGCCAATCGAATCAAGGAGGCTCTCCTTGAGAGAAACTTGATCCACCGTCCCATCCACATCATCTCTGCCAACATGCACAGTGTGGTAAATACGATTTATGCGCATCAAGCGCTCGGGGCGGGAAGTTTTGAAGAAATCGAACAAGTGGCTACGGAGATTTCCATCAAGGCAAAAAACAACCAGGGTAAGAAGATTTTAGCCTTTGCGGAAAAGCAGGGATTCATAGACCTTCCCGATGAGTCAGGAGCCAACATTGGTGCGCAACTCATTGATACCGCGCAAATGGACATCGAAACGCTTATTCCTGGAGTTATTTTACCCAAAGAAAAGGAAAAACGTCCGGTATTTGTGGTGATGGATTATGCCTTTGGGGAACAAGCCTACGAATGCTTCGATGAATTGCTGAAGCCATACACCAAGGATGGAACCAAATACCCTTTGAATGTGGTGTCCACCTCAATCATGGGTAAAGCAGGGATTTTGCATGGAGGAAAGGGAGATTTGATGGTGCCTACGGCGCATGTGTTTGAGGGTACTGCCGACAATTATCCTTTCCGAAATGAATTTAAAAAATCTGATTTTAAGGGCTATGGTTTGGGCGTATACGAAGGTTCCATGATCACCGTATTGGGAACTTCCCTTCAAAATCGGGATATCCTAACTTACTTTATGGAATCCTCTTGGAAGGCCGTAGGTTTGGAGATGGAAGGTGCGCATTACCAGAAAGCCATCCAGTCTGCCTCCAAAATCAGATCCAACATTCGATCGAATATTAAGGTGCTATATGCCTATTATGCATCAGATAATCCGCTAGAAACTGGCAGTACGCTCGCTTCAGGCGCATTGGGAATGGATGGTGTTCGTCCTACGTACCTGATAACCTATAAGATTTTAGAGAAACTTTTTTCAAAATAGCCTAGCCCTTGAAGTAGGCTTTTGAAAGAGTCCAGCTATTTTTTTGGTAGTTCAGCTCTGGTGGAGTGCAATAGTTCCAATCTCCAACCTTGGTCTGTTTTTAGAGCAGCCGCACTCTCGAGCCAATATACTTCTCTCGGAGCTTCCCCTTCTTTGGTGAAGGTGGCATAATTGTGGTACGCTACCCAGGCTCGATTTCCGAATATTTCGGTTTTGATGAATTCAAATCGGTTGGTACGAATCACGGGATTATTCTTTAGGCTCCGCTCGCTAAGGTAGGATTTGATAAAATCCATATCCCAAACTTCCCCTTGCTCAAGCAATAAAAAATCAGGACTATAGTACCGCTCTACCAAGTTTGCATGGTAGCCAGAAAACAAGGAATCAAAGGATTCTTGGATGAGTTGATGGATTTCGAGAGTCTCCTGCTTGGAGGAACTAGATTGTGCCTGTGCAGCTACTTGAAAAATCAAGGCTAGGAATACGAGAAAAGTGATTTTTTTCATAGGAAATTAGGGTTCAGCTGTAAATCAGGACTGGAATCATGGAATGAGTTTTGATACTTGCTGGATTTGAAAACTAAGTAAAATTCAAATAGGCTTGGCGAAAGCACAAAAAAAAGTCGGCTAGAAAAGCCGACTTTTAAATGAGGGTAACCTCGAAACTTACTTAGGCAGGATCACACCATCCACTACGTGAATGACGCCATTGCTACCTGCAAGGTCAGCAGCGATTACTTTTACGCCATTGATGGTTACTACACCACCTTTGATCGCTACAGTCAATTCTTGACCATTCAAAGTCTTTACTTTCTGACCGTCAGTCAATTGAGAAGACAATACATTTCCGGCTACAACGTGGTAAGTAAGGATAGAAGTCAATTTATCTTTGCTTTCAGGCTTCAAAAGACCTTCTACTGTGCCCTTTGGCAATGCATCAAAAGCAGCATTTGTTGGAGCAAAAATAGTGAAAGGACCTGTTCCGCTAAGGGTCTCTACTAAGCCTGCAGCTGTTACAGCAGCGACTAGGGTAGTGTGATCAGGGGATCCTACTGCGATATCTACCACAGTGTTTGGCGCTACTTCTTCTACTACAAGTGTGGTAGAATCAACAGCCGTTTCGTCTGTTGCTTCTTCCTTAGGAGCGTTGCAACTTACTAAGCTCGTAGCTGCAAAACCCAAAAGGGCAAAAGTTACTAGTTTGAAATTTTTCATTGGATTAGTTTTTTAGTTTTTACAGATACCAAACTAGAAACCTAGAAATAAGTTTAAAAAAAAAGAAAATCAAGGAGTTAGGACAAAAAAAGCCCTCTGATCTTGGAGTGACAGAGGGCCAATTTTTTTAATATCCTGATTTCAATGGGGGAGGTCCATCGGGTACGATACCCTTGTAGACATAATCTCCTTTCTTTTGCTTGAATTCAGTTTTGATTTCGTTTCGCAACACTTCGTTTTGATAGAGGTCCACCATGGTCATTGCTAGGGCTTTAGAGGCATAGCCCATTCCTTTGTGACCGATAGACATGCCTACAGAGGCAACCACAGCCCAAGAGTGCCATGGAGTTCCGGTTGGAGCTACCGTAGCACCCATACGGATGGTAGGCACTACCCAGCTTACATCACCCACATCGGTACTTCCACCCATGCTGTGTTCTTGCGTTTCTTCCATAGGTTTGATTTCAGAAATCACACCTACTTGCGGTTTGCCATTGGCCTCTTGGATTTTTTTGGCAAAAGCTTGTTCCTCTTCGGTATATGAAATTGCTCCCAATGCTTCAATATTTTTTTGCATGATGGCCGAACCGGTACGGTTTACCAAAATTTCATGTACCCCTGAAACCAAGGTTACTTTATGGTCAACATTGGCCATGATCGCCGCGCCAGAAGCCATCTTTTCCACTTGCTTCCAAACGGGAAGAAGACCATCTCTGCTGGTATCTCTTACGCGAACCCATAGACGGCTGTAATCGGGTACCACATTGACAACCTTACCGCCATCTTGGATGTGGTAGTGAATGCGTACGGTAGGCTTGATATGCTCTCTATAGTAGTTGATACCATTGGTGTATAATTCAAGTGCATCGGAGGCAGATCTACCATTCCAAGGATCACCGGAAGCATGGGCAGTTTGGCCGTTAAATTCCACCAAAAAGTCAACTAATGCCAAGCCCTTTTGAACTTCAGTTTTGGTTTCATCGGCAGGGTGCCAGTCCATCATGATGTCTACATCATTCATTAATCCTGCTCGAATCATCCAAAGCTTGCCGAAGTATTTTTCTTCTGCAGGAGTACCGTAAAAACGAATGGTTCCTTTTAGTTGACCCGAGGCAATCAAATCTTTGATGGCGGAAGCAGCACCCAAAGAGGCTACGCCAAAAAGATTGTGACCACATCCATGGCCAGGTGCTCCAGCATGTAAAGGACTTTTGAAAGGAACTTTGTTTTGGGATAAGCCAGGAAGGCCATCAAATTCACCCATAATACCGATTATTGGGGCTCCTGAGCCATATTCAGCTACAAAGGCAGTGGGGATTTCTCCTACACCTCGGGTAACTTTAAAGCCCAACTTTTCGGCATAGGCAGAAAGTGCAGCGGAGGATTGTGTCTCTTGGAATGCGATTTCTTCAAAAGACCAAATCTTGTCACTCAGTTCGGTCATGTCTGCAAATTGTGCATCAATGGTCTGCTGTACTGCCGTTTTGAGTGGGTTTACTTTTACGGGAGTTTTTTTCTGAGCAAGTAGTGGATGCCCAATTCCGAGCAGCACTAGTAAGAGGAGTAGGTGAGGTCTTTTCATAAGTAGAATTTAGATACTAGTCAAATTGAAAAGTAAGATAAGAAGGGTTTTGGATTTGGAGAAAATTAATTGATGAGAGGAAGTTTTCTAAACCTAAATTTTGTGTTTGAACCGAAGGAAGTAATACATTTATCTCACTAATTTTAGCCCATACCCAACCAAAAACAGCAGGCATGAACTTTCATTTTTTTTCTGACTTTGAGTCAATGAGTACCGAAGGATTTGAATTGATCAAAAAAGAGATCGAAAAAAAGCCTGATCTTTTATTTTGTGTAGCCAGTGGCGGATCACCAGCTGGCGCCTATTCCAAACTAGCGGCCTACAAGGAAGAGCATCCTGAATTTGGGGATCAACTCCGTGTGATCAAGCTAGACGAGTGGGGAGGCTTGGAACCAGGTTCCACATTTACCTCTGAATTGGATGTGCAACAAAAATTTGTGCAGCCAATGGGAATTACCGCGGATCGCTACTGGACCATTGACCCAGATACTTCAGATCCTGAAGGGGCTTGCTTCCACATGGAGCAGGTTATGGAGCAAGAGGGGCCCTTGGATATCTGTATTTTGGGAATTGGAGTCAATGGTCATATTGCACTTAATGAACCCTTAGAAGTCCATCAACTTCCGTATCATGTATGTGAATTAGCCCCATCTACTTTAGCCAACGGGATGTTAAAGACCTTGAAGCAACCGCCGAGTTTTGGAATGACCATTGGGCTTCGGGGAATCATGCAATCCAAACTCATTCTATTATTTATTGCGGGGTCCGGCAAAAAAGAAGCGTTTGAGCGCTTGCAGGAACCCAACGTATCGGGTCTATATCCTGCATCCTTCCTTTGGTTGCACCCCAATGTGCAGGTCCTGGTGGACCAGCGTGCCGTTTGACGCTGCCAAAACCATATTTATTTGTTTGATAGCGAAGGAGATACTCCCTCCTTATTAAAAAAATAAAGTTGATTTATTGCGGATAAGTTCCCTTTTTCTACCTTTGCACCACTTCAAAAGTGAAGGGAAACGGAGTGGTAGTTCAGCTGGTTAGAATGCCTGCCTGTCACGCAGGAGGTCGCGGGTTCGAGTCCCGTCCATTCCGCATCGATTATAACTAACTTATTTTGAGTTCGTTAACAGTATTTATTTAGATAATTAATCATTGATTACTTGTCTTTTCTAACCTTGGAGTGGTAGTTCAGCTGGTTAGAATGCCTGCCTGTCACGCAGGAGGTCGCGGGTTCGAGTCCCGTCCATTCCGCTTAAAGTCCCTAAGAAATTAGGGACTTTTTTGTTTTGGGGCAGTTTGAACCTGTGTGGAGGAAAACACTGCCGTGCTCCTTGTCTTTAATTAATTGGTTGTTCTTGAAAACTGGATTTTTAGTCCGCAGTTCTCCTGCCATTTCAGTCAAAATTTCCATCAGAGATTAAGACTAATCCTTATCTTTGTTTTTCAAAAATTTACGGAAATGGTCTTAGAATTTGAAAAACCCATTGCTGATTTAGAGCAAAAACTGCAGGAGATGAAGGAGTTGGCAAAGGGAAGAAACATCGACCTAAGCAAGGACATTCAATCTTTAGAGGGTAAAATTTTGGCTTTGAAAAAAGAAACCTTCGCGAATCTTACGCGCTGGCAGCGGGTACAGCTCTCCAGACATGCAGACAGGCCTTATGCTTTAGATTACATCTACGAGATCACCAACGACTTTATTGAACTTCATGGAGATCGTAGCGTGAAAGACGACAAGGCCATGATTGGTGGCTTGGGAGATATTGACGGGAGAACAGTCCTTTTTATTGGACAGCAAAAAGGTAGAAATACCAAGCAGCGTCAAGAGCGTAATTTTGGCATGGCCAATCCTGAAGGCTATCGGAAGGCACTTCGCCTGATGAAGATGGCCGAAAAATTCAACAAGCCTATCGTGACGCTTATCGATACTCCAGGTGCATTTCCTGGTTTGGAAGCAGAAGAAAGAGGCCAAGGGGAAGCAATTGCCCGCAATATCAAAGAAATGTTTATGCTCAAAGTACCGGTGATCTGCATCATCATTGGTGAAGGAGCTTCCGGAGGTGCTTTAGGCATTGCCATTGGAGATAAGGTCTACATGTTGGAAAATACTTGGTATTCTGTGATTTCTCCTGAATCCTGCTCTTCCATTTTATGGAGATCCTGGGATTACAAAGAACAAGCAGCCGAAGCACTCAAGTTGACCGCTACGGATATGAAATCCAATGGACTGGTAGACGATATCATTCCAGAGCCACTCGGAGGGGCACACAAAGACCTCAAAGGGATGGCCAAAACTCTCAAGGAGATAATTAGCAAGGCTTTAGCTGAATTGGATAAACTTGAGGCAGAAGAACGCATCTCTCAGCGAATAGACAAGTTCTGTGCGATGGGCGTAGTTGTGGAATAAATCTTCACGATTTTCTATTTCCAATTTAGGCACCCCAATTCTTCAAACTAATTGACTGGATTTTAAATTGTGCATTAATCACCATACATGGAGCTTTTCACGGTAGATACGGGCTTTTTTAAATTGGATGGCGGGGCCATGTTTGGTGTAGTTCCCAAATCCATTTGGTCACGAACCAATCCCTCGGATGAAAACAACCTATGTCCATGGGCCATGCGCTGCCTACTCGTTTCGGATGGCAATCGATTGGTCTTAATTGATACTGGAATAGGGGACAAGCAAGATGCCCGCTTCTTTTCACATTACTACCTGCATGGTGATGCTAGCTTAACCAAGAGTTTACAGCAACTGGGCGTACATCCTACCGACATTACAGATGTTTTTTTGACCCACTTGCATTTTGACCATTGTGGAGGAAGTGTAAAGTATGGTTCCCATGGGCAATACGAACTTACTTTTCCTCGTGCGACCTATTGGACTAATGAAGACCATTGGAACTGGGCAACGGTTCCAAATCCAAGAGAAAAGGCATCCTTTTTAGAAGAAAATATCCTACCGCTTCAGGAGCATGGGGTGCTCAATTACCTAGATCTAGGAACTAAATCTTTATTTCCAGGGGTTGATTTCCTTACAATGGATGGGCATACGGATAAGCAAATGCTCCCCAAAATGCAGTACAAAGGGCATACGCTGGTGTTTATGGCCGACTTACTCCCATCAGTGGGGCATATTCCTTTGGCCTATGTGATGGGCTATGACACCCGCCCCTTGTTAACGCTTCAGGAGAAACAGGAATTCTTGGAGATAGCAGCTCGTGACCAGTATGTGCTTTTTCTAGAGCACGATTCGGTGAATGAATGTTGCACGGTAAAAATGACCGAAAAGGGCGTACGTCTGGATCAAACTTTCCGACTCGATGAACTCTAAGCCAAGCATTGGAATTGCCTTTTCTGGCGGAGGAGTCAGAGGAATCTCGCATTTGGGAGTGCTAAAGGCACTGAATGAAGTAGGTATTTTTCCAAGCCAGGTGAGTGGCAGTTCAGCGGGTGCCATTGTAGGCGCCATGTATTGTCAAGGATATAGTCCGGATGAGGTGTTGAAGATTATCATTGAAACCAACTATTTCAAGTTGATCCGACCTGCCATCTCTTTGAAGGGCTTGTTTACCATGGATAGCTTGGCCCAGCTACTTAAAACCTACCTTCCGCACAATGATTTTGCTTCGCTGAAGGTTCCTCTTCATGTGGTGGCTACAGATATAGGAAAAGGGGAGGTGGTTTATTTCAATTCCGGCAAGCTGATCGAACCAATATTGGCTTCTTCCTGTATTCCAGGAATGTTTGAGCCTATTTTTTACGAATCTCGGTACCTGGTTGATGGAGGAGTGCTGAATAATTTGCCGGTGGAACCCTTGCAAGCCAATTGTGAGATCGTGATTGGGGTCAACTGCAATCATCTACCTGAATTGGCAGCGGTTCGAAATGTGAAAAAGCTTTTGGAACGTGCATTTATAATGAATGTGAATTTCAATGCATACAGCCGTAAATCGGCTTGTACGTATTTTATTGAGGCCCCTGGATTAGGTAAATTTGGCGTCTTTGACTTGAAAAAGGCTTCGGAATTCTTTCAAGCAGGTTACAACCAAGCCATGAAAGTCATTGAATCCAATCCTGGTTTACTAGAAATTTCTACCCAGTTACAACCCCAACCTAGCGAGTTATGATGAAGTTAGTTTCCCGAATTATATTTTGGTTGGCCGGATGGCGCTTAAATCCAAATTGGCCTGCAGGTGTGAAAAAGGCGGTATTGATTGCTATTCCGCACACCTCCAACTGGGATCTTTTGTACGCTAGAGCTGCCTTCTATCTGATGGATATTCCTGTCCGTTTTACGATTAAGAAAGAATCCATGATTGGCCCTTTGGGTTGGATATTGTCCGGATTAGGTGCCATTCCTATCGACCGTCAACGTATACCAGGAGGCAAGAAGCAGACTTACACCGAGGCCATGATCCAAATGCTGAATGAGCGTGACGACTTGGTGGTGATGGTCACTCCCGAAGGTACTCGAAGTGCAGTAAGTAAATGGAAATCAGGATTTTACCATACTGCACTTGGAGCAAATGTACCGATTGTAATTGGCTATTTGGATTACAAAAAGAAGGAAGCAGGAATTGGACCTTGTCTGTATCCCAATGGGGATATGGATGGTCAGATTGAGGAACTAAAGGCTTTTGGCAGGACTGTTGTTCCCAAGTATCCAGAAAAAGGAATTCGTTAAAAGAGCTATTTTTTCGTTTAAAGGGATTGTCGTTGACTAAAGATCTCAAGAACTAGATTACATCTGATACTAGGCGGAAACCTACATTTGAGGTTCCAGAATCAATGGCCTGCCCTTGTCTTGCTGCAGGTCGGTAATTCACACAGTAATTCGATGCACATAAAAATGAACCTCCCTTAATCACTCGCTCCACGGCGTAGGGGTTGCTTGGATTGTAGCAGGGGTTCATGCCTTCATCCAACTTGGCTACTTTCCCTGCAGTTCGCGCATGTTTTAAGGCATCAAACCAGTCTGAAGTGAGCTCCCATACATTTCCAATCATGTCGTATGCCCCATAGCCATTGGGAGCGAAGGATTTGACAGGAGCCGTAGTACTAAATCCATCCAAGCGCTCATCTCTTGATGGGAAAATCCCTTGGAAGGTATTCGCGAGGTAGGTGCCTCCAGGGGTAAATTCATCTCCCCAAGCAAATTTTTGCCCATTTAGTCCCCCGCGAGCAGCAAATTCCCATTCGGCTTCGGTAGGCAATCGCTTACCTACCCAGGTGGCATAAGCTACTGCATCCTCATAAGCTACATGCACGACTGGGTGATTTTCTCGACCTTCTAGATTGCTTTCTGGACCTTCTGGGTGCATCCAATTGGCTCCTTTTACCCAAATCCA
>CANHCD010000003.1 GCA_947458795.1 Cyclobacteriaceae bacterium
AAAAAGGTATCAGAGTTTTGTGTTGGTGAATAAAGAACTAGGCATTCCAGGCTTTTCAGACCCCAAATTGGACCTGCAGGTGCAAGAAGCGCTAGAAGCCCAGTTGCTGGCTGCAGGGCTTGTATACGATTCAAAGCAACCTGATTTGGTAATTCGCTACCACTCCAATGAAGACTTGAGGCAGCGGGAACGTGTGAATACCATGAACCCCTATCCCTTCTGGGGAATGCGGATGTACGATCCTTGGTTGTTTAATCCCATGATGGGCAACTTTCGTTCTACTGTTACTACCACCAAATACGAGCTACTTCAAGTTATTCTCGATATTATTGACCCAAATCAAGAAAAGTCCTTGATGACGCTCACAGGAGTTACCGAAGTCACCTCACCTAAGAGCAAGTCAAAAATCACCTTGAAAGCGCTTGAAAAAACGACTAACACCTTTCTTGAATTTAATTATACCCAAAAGAACTAAGCATGGAAAAGAAGTATACCTCTTTAAAGGAATTTTATCCCTACTATTTAACTGAACACCAGAATCCTACCTCACGCGTACTTCATTTTATCGGTACAGGGTTGGTCTTGGTGGTGCTAGTCCTAGCTATCGCAATGGCACAATACATCTGGCTAGCAGCCATTCCAGTAATTGGTTATGGTTTTGCCTGGGTTGGACATTTCTTTTTTGAAAAAAATAAGCCCGCTACCTTTACCTATCCCTTCTACAGTTTGGCATCAGATTTTCTTCTGTTTTTTGACCTGCTGCGGGGAAAAGAAAAATTTTCATAAGAATTCTTTGCGGTATTCCATTTATTTAAAATCTAGCGTAAATTAGGTGTAACACTGAAATCTAGTGAAAAGAATTAAAACCATCTCGATTGAATTGGGTTAAACCGAAAAAGCAAAACATGGCAACAGCTAATCCAGAATTAATCGCCGCATTGGAACGTACGGCTTTCAAACTTCAACAAGGTGCATCTTACCAGTGGGGACACATGGGTGCCTGCAATTGTGGGAATTTAGCTCAAGAACTCACTCCTTTTTCTCGGGCTGAAATTCATCAGTATGCCATGCAGCGCCATGGAGATTGGAATGAGCAGTTGATCGATTATTGTCCGACTAGTGGCTATCCCATCGATTTGATTGTTTCCAAAATGCTCGAAAATGGGTTAAGCCTAAACGATTTGGGACACTTGGAACGCTTGTCAGATCCACAAATCTTGGCCCAAATGGAAAAAGGAAGAAGAGATTCCCTAAATAAAAATTCACGTGAGGATGTGATTTTTTACCTGCAAGTTTGGGCTAACTTATTGAGAGAAAAGTGGATTGCTTCTCAGCCGAATTTAGAAGTACTAGAAATTGAAAAAAAATTAAAGTCACCGCTATTGGTGTAATTAATTTTTTGGTTTATTTCGTATCGTTGAATCATAAAAACCCTTTTAAAGATAGTTATGGAGGATTTTGAAGAAGAATTCGAAGAAATGGATGAGTTTGAGGAGGAAGAGGATGACTTTGCAGACGATTTTGAGGACGGCTATGACCTCGAAGAAGACAATGAATTTCTAGATGATAACATTGTTGACTTTGACGAAGACGAAGCAGACGAAGATTTTGATGACTTCGAAGATGAAGAAGAATCGTTTGACGACGACTTGGATTAAAAGGTAAGTCAGGTTTCACCTACTCTCTTGTAATTCTGTAGGCTCTAGCCTATATTTGTACGCTATTCACCGAGAAAATTATTCCTATGTTACTAGTAAATATCTTTAGTTCTCCCATCATGCCTGGGGCACAGTTGTTTTTATTGATTGTTTGCATCTTGATTGGACTGGGTGCCGGAATATCTGCAGCGGATGCACGGAGTACTTTTGCCAAGAAAAAGAAAAGCGACCATTAATAAGTCATATTGAAGGAGGCCTCAAGCCTCCTTTTTTTATTCCTACCCATGAAAACACAAAACTACGGGAACCATACCCGGTACAATCCCCTTCACCATTTTGTACTTACTCCGCTTACCACTATCTTTTTTGGTTGGACTATAGCTAAAATGGATTTTTCCTCTCAGGACGCAGCCTTAGATAGTGCCTTCCTTTTTATTGGCGCATTTGTGTTGGTTTTACTCCCATTAATCGCTCGTATGTATGCGCTTACACTTCAAAATCGCATCATCATCAACGAAATGCGAAACCGCTATTTCCACTTGACTGGAAAAACTTTTGATGAGAAAGAGCAAAACTTAAAGTTGGGTCAAATTATTGCCCTTCGGTTTGCCCCTGACAATGAACTCCTTAGCTTGATGGACCGTGCAATCGTAGAAAAGTTAAAGGCTAAAGAAATTAAGCAGCAGATCAAAAACTGGAAGGGCGACTACATTCGCGTGTAATTAATCGAAAATACCAGTTGAAACCGCTTCCCTTAAAAGCCCTTGAAATTCTTCTTGGGCTTTCTTTTTGTAGTTCAGATCCGAAAAATCAAGCGTTGGCAATTCCAGAACTGCATCAAAGCCAGAAGCGTACCCTTCTTTTCCTGAAGCAATCAACGCAATTTTTTTACCGTGTTTGTGAGCCATTTGCTTCAATTCAAAGCAAGCCTTACCCTCCTCACTTTGTAGGTCGTACTGCCCCTCTCCTGTAAGGATCCAATCGACTTGCTTTACTTTCTCCTCGAGGTTCACCTGCTTAAAAAAGTATTGCGCGCCGTACTCCATTGAGCAGGGAAAAAATTGTGCCAACCCGAAAGCGATCCCTCCTGCCGCACCAAAGCCTGGTTGATCTAAAACCGGACTGGGAGATTTCCTAAGGAGTAAGTCCACCATTGCGGCAGTACTAACTTCTGTGGCTTCTATCTCTGCTTCCTTCACCCCTTTTTGAGGCCCGAAAACACGAACGGCACCATTCAAACCAAAAAACGGGTTTCTCACGTCACAAAGACAGGTAAATGAAACTTCAGGGATTCGCAACGGCCGTTGGATATGCCGGCATCGTTTTAAAAACTCAGGAGAAAAAGCAGGAAGCTCCCTTCCATTTTGATCTAAAAACAAAAAGCCCAAGGCCTGCAAGATCCCAACCCCCAGATCAATGGTCGCAGAACCACCCAAACCTAAAATTAGGTGCCTGGCTCCTTTTTGGATTGCATGCTGAATGAGGATACCGGTTCCAAAGGTGGAAGTCAAACTGGGTTCTCTTGCATGAGTCGGCAAAACACCTAAACCTGAGCAGGTTGACACATCCAAATACGCGGTTTTTGAGGATTCTTCCCAAGCATAAAATCCGGGTATGGGTTGCCCAATCGCATTTAAGGAGAGGCAATCAATTCGTTCCAAACCCAAAGAATCCGCTAGCAAGGCACAGGTTCCATCTCCCCCATCTGCTACCGCTTGGCAACTATTAATGGATGATGGGCGCAATTCCATCAAAACCTCTTGAATAAGCGCAACTGCTTCTAACGCGGTAAACGTTCCTTTGTAGGCGTTGGGAGCAATCAAAAATCTCATGCAGTGTTTTGCTTCATCCGGGCAAAGTAATCCTTCGCTGCGGCTTTCACCTTAGGGGCTAAATACAGTGCTGCAATCATGTTGGGAAATGCCATCACCGCATACATCCCATCTACCAAACTCACGACCAAATCCAAAGAAACAACAGCTCCTATGACGATTGTAACCAAGTAAACATAGTTGTAGTACCCCGCAATCTTTGCCCCGAAGAGGTAACTGGCACATTTTTGACCGTAATAGGAGTACGTAAACATGGTGGAAAGTGCAAAAACCAATGCCGAAATCATCAAGAGGTATTTGCCAATCACTGGTATCCCCAGTTCAAAGGCTTCAAGCGTAAGTTTCACTCCATCATTTTCAGAGTTTTGCCAAACTCCCGTGAGTAAGATGGCAAACGCAGTAAGTGAACAAACCACCACTGTATCGATGAAAGGACCCAACATGGCAATTAAACCCTCTCGAATCGGTTCTTTAGTCTTGGATTGACCATGTACCATCGGAGCAGTGCCCAAACCTGCTTCATTTGAAAATAAGGACCTTCTCGCGCCAATAATGATCACCGAACCCACGGCCCCTCCCATAACTGCATTGCCCGTAAAGGCGTCAACAAAAATGAGTTGAAACACTTCAGGAATATTTCCAAAATACTGTACGATAATAATTAACACGGAAACAAAATAGATCCCCACCATGAAAGGAACCATTTTGGATGCAGCTGCTGCAATCCGCTGAATTCCACCCAAAATCACAACCGCCGTCATCAACATCATGATGACCCCAATGATCCAATTATTCCGGGTTGTCTCCGCTGCAGTTTCAGGCTCCAGCAGCACTGCCTGAACCACAGCCGCCAACTGATTGGAAGTAAACACGGACAATAGACCTACGATGCCTGCAATACAAAAGATATAGGATAGAAATTTCCATTTTTTCCCCATCCCATGCTCAATGATGTACATAGGTCCCCCTTGGATTACTCCTGCAGTATCTTTACCCCGATACATGATGGAAAGGCTACAGGTGTAGAACTTGGTAGCCATACCCACAAAAGCGGCCACCCACATCCAAAAAAGTGCTCCTGGGCCTCCCATATTGATGGCAATGGCCACGCCAGAAATATTTCCCAATCCCACCGTAGAGGCAATGGCTGACATCAATGCCTGTTTGGAAGTGATTTCGCCTGGAGCTAATTTATCCTCATATTTCCCCTTCAACAGTTCGATCGCATGCCCCATTTTGGTGAGCGGAACGAAGCCAGAATGGATAAAAAAAAAGGTCCCTCCTCCCAAAAGCAAAATCAAAATAGGTGGACCCCAAATCCAATTGCTAAAGATGATGATGCCTTCTTCAAAAGCACTCTTTTTCTTGGTTTCCCAGGTTACTTTAGGAGATTTGTAAAAATCTATCCCCTGAATAGTCCAGCGATCTCCTTGAATTGGGATTCGTGATGCAAACCCTTCCCAGCTCCGCTTCTCCTTGGTGGTCCAAGCCACCTCAGCCAATGCAGCCAAGCGTGGAAATGCTAGGTAGTTGATGTCTTCTCGATTGGTCACAGTTTCAGACCAGAGCGGTGCTTCAACTCCTAAAATATCCTCTTTGGCAAGCCCCTTCACATAGGTGGCAGGATCCCAGAGGTAAGCAGAATCCAATTCAATGTAAGCAGCCCAGTGCAATCCGATTCGAGAAAGGCTATCGTATTGCATATCCAAATAGGTCTTTTTTGCAGGTGAGAGCAAGACTTTGTTCCCTTGGTTTTTGGCTAGTAGAGCATTTTCCTCTTTTGCCCAGAACTGAGCCACATTCCCAGGAAGCAATTTTGCCGTAGCCACCTCATCCCAACCCATGCTGGTTTTAGTGTATTTGGACACGATGTCCTGTACGCGCTCCACAAAATAAACGTAATCGTCTTTTTCAGTTACATGTGACTCATCCCCACCAATGTGAATGTATGGACCAGGTGTAATCTCTGACAGTTCCCGAACCACACTGTCTACAAAAGCATAGGTAACCTCGAGTTGCGGTGCAAAAGTACTCCAGCCTACTTCGATGCCCGTATACATTTGAGAGGCTTGAGGAGCTGTCAATGGCAATTGGTAATCCAAAGGTTTTTTATTGAGCGAGTCTAATCCTTGTCCTATAGGTAAGTTTACCCCTGGGTTTAGCTCGGCATAGGAAGCCAGGGCCGAATTGGTATGTCCAGGCATATCGATCTCTGGAACTATGGTGATGAAGCGCTCAGCTGCATAGGCCACCAATTCCTTGTATTCTTCTTGCGTGTAAAATCCTCCCTTGCCACCACCTACTTCTGTAGCACCACCGATTTCAGTTAATTTGGGCCATGACTTGATTTCTATTCTCCAGCCCTGATCATCTGTAAGGTGGAGATGGAGGTAATTCAACTTCAAGCCGGCCATCTGGTCGATGTAGAACTTGACATCTTCTTTGGATATAAAGTGTCTGGCTACATCCAACATGGAACCTCTGTAAGAAAAATCAGGGGCGTCGGTTATTTTTCCCTGAGGAAGGATCCAATCCCTGCTTTGAACAGTTGTCTGTGCAATATCGGCGGGAAAAAGTTGGAGGAGCGTTTTCACCCCATAAAAAAGGCCTGCCTCTCCAGAAGCAGTAATTCGGATTCCCGCATCAGAAATTTCAAGTTCATACGCTTCCGAAGGCCCCGATCCAGTCAATTCTAAGGTAATTTCTCCAGAATCCTTGGAAACAGGTAGGGCAAAGCCGGTGGCAGGTCTGAGACTATTTGCTAAAATTTCACCTATGGAAGTCAATTTTTCAGGGGCACCTACCAATCGGATCCCTGTTTCAGAAGTTACTTGAAAGGTCCCAGATCCATCACTTATATCCTGAGGCAGGGGAATCAATCCAGCTTCCGAAATGGGTGCAGGTTTTTGACACGATCCTAAAACCAGTAGTATACCAATAATGAAGGTCCAACGTAAATTTTTCATGGAGTTGATTTTAACCAAACTTACTTTAAAATATCAAAAATCTGATTTCAGAAAGCTGAAAAATTATACTTTTTCAAAAGTTCAAGCGAGTAAAGAAGAATCTTACAGGTCCATTGGAATAAAAATCCTTTTTGCTTTCTGACTTTTCAATTTTTTAGACTTACTTGAGAGTTCGAAAACACCTTTTCTATTCCCATGAAAAATAAAAAACAAAACCAGGGAGAAAACTCCAGAAGGGACTTTATCAAAAGTTCAGCACTCGCTTTCGCAGGAATAACACTCATCCCAAGGCATGTACTGGGTGGACCTGGCTTTATCGCTCCTAGTGACAAACTAAGAGTAGCATCCATTGGCATCGGAGGAATGGGCTATGGTGACCTTTCTGGAGTGCATAAAAGCGGCAAAGTTGACATCATTGCCCTCTGTGATGTAGACGATACCCGTGCGGCAAAAGGAAGACAAGATCATTCTAAGGCAACCTATTACAAGGATTACCGAGTGTTGCTTGAAAAAGAAGAAAAAAATATTGACGCCATAACCGTTTCGACACCTGATCACATGCACGCTGTGCAAGCGATGATGGCTATGAAAATGGGTAAGCATGTATACGTTCAAAAGCCACTTTCTCACGACATCTATGAAGCTCGAATGCTCACCCAAGCAGCGGAAAAGTACCGCGTAGTCACGCAAATGGGTAATCAGGGTTCATCGGGAGATGGTGTACGGAAGATGGTGGAATGGTATGAAGCAGGATTAATTGGAGAGGCTACCAAGGTTTGGTCTTGGACCAACCGTCCCGTATGGCCTCAGGGCATTCCATGGCCTAGCACCCCCATTGCTCCACCAGCTGATCTAGATTGGGATCTTTGGTTGGGCACAGCACCCTACAAAGATTACGTGGGTAATTTGGTCCCCTTCAATTGGAGAGGATGGTGGGACTATGGAACAGGAGCCCTTGGAGACATGGCTTGTCATATTATGGAGCCTCCATTCCGGGTTTTAGGTCTTGGATATCCTAAATCCGCCGAGTGTTCTGTGGGTTCTGTTTATGTAGGTGAGTTTAAGAGAGGGCATTTTCCAGAAAGTTGTCCTCCATCTTCACACATTACTTTGCGATTTGATCGTCCTGGAAAGGATGATTTGGAATTCCATTGGATGGATGGCGGGATACAGCCTACCCGACCAGAGGAGTTGGGTCCAAATGAGATGATGGGTGACGGTGGTAATGGTGTGATTATCGAAGGAACAAAAGGCAAAATGATGTGCTCCACTTATGGTGCTAATCCCCAGCTATTGCCTACTTCCAAAACCAAAGATATTACAGTAAAAGAATCGCTGTATCGAGTACCAGGAGGTGATCGAGGCCACTATGACAACTGGGTTAATGCTTGTATTGCAGGCTTTGGTTCCACTGAATTTAAGCAACTCAGCTCACCTTTCTCCATTGCTGGACCGCTAACAGAATCCGTCTTGATGGGAAATTTGGCAATTCGTAGCTACGACTACCAGGTTCCTCGAGCAGGTGTTGCAAATCAAATGGATTACCCTGGTCGTGGCATCAAACTTCTTTGGGATGGTCCAAACATGAAAATCACCAATTTTGAGCCAGCAAATCAATTTGTAACTCGAAATTATAGACCTGGTTATACCCTATAAAAATTATTGGTATAAAATATGGGTTATCTCCAGAGATAACCCATCTAAAACAAAAAAGCAAGCCAAATGGCTTGCTTTTTTGTTTACTTGAACCAATGCCTTATTGGTCCAAAATAATGGCAAAAATCAAGGGTGCTACAATGGTTGCATCGGATTCAATGATGAATTTAGGCGTTTTCATGCCCAGCTTGCCCCAAGTGATCTTTTCATTAGGAACCGCTCCTGAATACGATCCATAAGAGGTAGTAGAGTCAGAAATCTGACAGAAATAACCCCATAATGGGACATTGGTACGCTGCAAATCTTGGTGAAGCATGGGCACCACACAGATTGGGAAATCACCAGCAATACCTCCTCCAATTTGGAAGAAACCAACGGTACTCGCATCGGTAGCATTTACGGTATACCATTCAGCCAAGAACATCATGTATTCAATGCCAGTACGAACGGTATGTACATTCTTTACATCACCAGAAATTACGTGACCAGCAAACATATTTCCTAAGGTAGAATCCTCCCAACCTGGAACAATAATCGGTAGGTTTTTCTTTGCGGCTTCTAGTAACCAGCTATTTTTTGGGTCTATTTGGAAAGAAGCATCCAACTTGCCCGAAAGCAATATTTTGTAGAAAAATTCATGCGGAAAAAAGGCTTCTCCATTTTGATCGGCCTTCACCCATTCTTCAAGAATCACATTTTCAATTCTTCGCATCGCCTCCATTTCTGGAATACAGGTATCTGTCACCCGATTCATGTGGCGCTCTAGCAGGTCTTGCTCCTGCTCTGGAGTTAGTTCACGGTAGTTTGGAACACGCTCGTAGTAGTCGTGGGCTACTAGATTAAACACATCTTCCTCCAAGTTTGCCCCTGTACAAGAGATGATTTGCACTTTTTCTTGACGAATCATTTCTGCCAGGGAAATTCCCAATTCGGCAGTGGACATTGCGCCAGCAAGCGTGACCATCATTTTTCCTCCCTCATTCAGGTGGGTTTTGTATCCTTCGGCAGCATCAATAAGTGCTGCAGCATTGAAGTGACGGTAGTTGTGTTTTAAAAACTCAGTAATTTTCATGTCAATCGGTTTTTCTAAAGCTGCGCAAAATTACCTTTTTTTACGCACAAAAAAACCCGGAGGATATCCGGGTTTCTAAACAGTTTTGGATTTACTTATTTTTTCTTCGCTAATGAATCTGTTGCGGCTGGTTTTGTTTCAGCTGCTGCAGGATTTGCGTTGTATTTCTTATTCAATCCCTCGGTCACAGATTTGGTCACATCGATGGCATCGGTTGCGTACCAGATTGCTCCACCACGAGTGTGGCTCAAAATTAGATCAATGCCATTTTCTTTTGCGTATTCCTTCATGTATTCTTGAACCTGAGTGTATACGTCATTCAAAAGCGTAGACTCGTCGTTGGAAAGTTCACGCATCAAGTTGTCTCTGTATCCGACTAGGTTTTGTTCCTTCTGCATCAATTCATCCTGCTTGGCACGAATCTGATTTTGCGTTAGGTTACCTCCATTTTGCTGGAACATGGCCACTTCTTGCTCAAAACCCTTGGCTCTAGCTTGTAGATCCAAATCCAACTTCTTTCCTTTTTCAGTAATCTCTTCAGATTTCTTTTTGAAAAAATCATACTTATTGATTACTGAATCGGTATGCACGTATGCAATTTTCAGGTCGCCAGCGGCAGCACCCTCTTTGGAAGAGGAATCAGCGCCAGTAGAATCTGATTTTTTACCACAGGAATAAACCACTACTGCTACAAGAGCAAGAACAACGAAACGTGCAAAAATTTTTTTCACTTGGATATAATTAGGGTTAATAGGTCGCAAATATAGATAAAGTATTCATTTTGCAAGAATCACAGAAAATTTCCTTCGTTAAAATCAGTTAAAGCACTAAAAAAAGAGATCCTGAGCCAATCGAAATACTTGGGAATGCCCTTCCACAATGTCTTTTATACGTTTGGAATAACCTCCCCCCATGCAACACATAATTGGAATTCCCAGAGTCCTCGCAGTTGACAGCACCAGCCGATCACGAGCTTGAACTCCTGCTAAGGTCAAGGATAGCCGCCCCAATTGATCTGTTGCCAAGACATCTACTCCACTTTGGTAGAGGATAAAATCAGGTTGCTCCAAATCCACAATACGTTTGAAGTGCAGATCAAGAAGGGATAGGTAGGTTGCATCATCTGTGCCATCTGGCAATCCAAGGTCAAGGTCAGAGGTTTCCTTTCGGTGAGGGTAGTTTTTCTCCCCATGCATGCTAAAGGTAAACACGGATGGATTGTCCAGAAAAAGTGCCGCAGTTCCATTGCCTTGATGCACATCAAGGTCAACAATTAAGACCTTTTGGGCCAATTCCGCCTTGAGTAAGTAATGGGCTGTAATCGCCAAATCATTAAGAATACAAAAGCCTTCGCCTCGATTGAAAAATGCGTGGTGCGTTCCACCAGCCACATTCATTCCAATTCCAAATTCCTTTGCAAAGCAGGCGGCTTGCACAGATCCTCCAGCAATACAAATTTCCCGTTCGATCAAGGGCATGCTCAGCGGAAAGCCAATGGCACGGATTTCAGCTTTAGTTAATTCTAGGTTTTTTAGTCGCGTCAAATAGGTTTCTTGGTGGGTTGTCAGAATCAACTCATCATCTAAGGACTGCGGTATAAAAAAATTTGAATCAGTCACCGTCCCTTCAAATAGCAGCTGCTCAGGAAGCAAGCTGTATTTTTCCATTGGGAACCGATGCCCTTCAGGTAGTGGATGTGCAAAAATCGGTGATAGGGCAATTTTCAGCATAAAAAAAGCGCTAGTAAACTACTAACGCGTTCTAATCAGTAAAGCTTTTGTATCAATCTTCATCTTCAAAGTCTTCATCCTCAGTCATAAATGAATAAAGGGTATCATCCAATGTTAAGGTGTCGTCGTTGAATTCCGATATGAATTTTGCAATCACTTGTTCGTCTATTTCATCCACATTTAAGGATACATCCAAGCCAATCCCATAATCGTGGTGGGTATCAATGTCCAGAAATTCCTGAACTTTCACCGTTTCCTCTTCTTCCATCTCCATGATTAGTTCGGTGATAAACCAACCAATTTCCTCTTCTTCAGGAGTCAATGGCTTCAGGTTGCCATTTTCATCTTCTTCGTAATTGATGGCTTTAAAATTGGGAAACTTTTTGGCAGCCTCATGCTTCGCCAATTCGTATACTTCACTGGCATGGTGCAGACGGAGGGTATAGAGCGCAGTATCGTAAATCACTTCTTTTCCCTCGTAGGTACCTACAAAATAAAAGTTGACGTATTCCTCTGAATTTTCTTCGTCAGGAATTATTTTGAAAGACATTCCTGTTTCTTGCAACTCGGCTTTGAGTTGGGCAACAGTTTCTGGGTCAAATCCTGGATTAATAAAGTTCATCTCTGGTAGATTTTGAAATGTTAGTTGGTAGTTTCAGCTTAAACGAATATGGAAGAATTCCTCGTGTTAAAGAAAGAATATGGCAAAAATGTTTCCAAAAAAAATAGATCAAGATTTTGTGAACTTACTCTTAAAAGAGGCGGAAGGGTTGAAATTAGAGTACAAACAACAAATAAGCTCCCAAGAAAAGATAGCAAAAACCCTTTCTGCCATGTCAAATACAGCAGGAGGACTGATTTTGATTGGTATTTCCGACCAGCGGAAAATCATGGGAATCGATCCCGAGGAAGAGCGCTTCATGATTGAGGGAGCCAATCAGGACTTTTGCTCTCCAAAAGCAGATTTGGAACTCCAGGCAATCACCCTAGACCCAGAGTCTGTTTATGAAGATGAAAAATACGTACTGCTCGTTATCGTCCAGCCGAGCAAAGTTGGAACGATCTATGTGAAACAGCGGGATGGTAGCCAGAAAGCGTACCGAAGAGTCGGAGATAAAAACCTTAGTTAATCTAGACTTACTCCCAAAATGCTGTTAATTAAACTTAGAATCAAGGCAAAAGCCATGGCCCACCAAAATCCATCTACCGTAAACCCAGGTGTCAACTCAGCTGCAAGCAAGACAACTACCGCATTGATGACCAATAGAAAAAGCCCGAACGTGAGTAGACTTATTGGAAGCGTAAAGAGTACTAGGATGGGTTTAATGGTAAAATTGATTAGAATGATGACCACGACTAAAACTATTCCAGAAAGCAGGCTACTAATTTGAACCCCACTCAGGAGAAAGTCAGCTAAAAAAACTGAAATCGCTCCTATCAGGACTTTGGAGAGAAAAGATGTGGTTGACGATGAATTCTTCATTTTTTTAAGATTTAGGAGGAAACTTGAAAAGAATGACTGGGGATAGATTTATCGAGAAAAATTAAATCTAATTTTTTGTAACTTTTAAAAGATTAAATATATCTATTTTAATTCATTTTTTATTTTTTTGAGCTTTTATTTTACATTATTTTTAAAAGAGAGTTCTATTTTTCCTTCAAACTTTCTTTATTGATAAAAATCAGATAAAATGAAGGGGGACCACTGGTATAAATATTCATTTAAGTCGAGCGCAACTTCTATATTTGTTTGACTTATAAAATTCATCTCAAGTGATTATAATCCTTTTATTCCTCCTGCACTGGTATTTTTCTTTGTTCTGCCAGAGCTTTTTTCTCCACCGCTACGCAGCTCACCAAATGTTTGTGATGAACAAATACTGGGAAAAGTTTTTCTACTTTTTTACTTGGTTATGGCAAGGGAGTTCATACCTCTCCCCTCGGGCCTACGCCATCTTGCACCGCATGCACCATGCCTATTCGGATACACCTCAAGATCCACATAGCCCCCACCACACCGAAAATCTTTTTTCGATGATGTGGAAGACTAAAAATATTTACAACGACTATTTCAGCTTTAAGCTGAGGCCAGAAGAGCGATTTTCAAAAGATATTCCTGACTGGAACAAATTCGATCGCTTTGCAGATAGTATGCTGGTTAGACTAGGTTGGGGGATATTCTATGTAGCCATTTACATTGTATGCATCTCCTATTTTGAACTTGCAGGTACGCATTGGTGGATGTATTTCTTGTTGCCAATTCACTTTTTGATGGGGCCCGTTCATGGTGCGATCGTCAATTGGAGTGGTCACAAGTATGGATATGCCAATTTTGATAACAATGACAAATCAAAAAACTCGCTTTTACTCGATGTATTGATGCTAGGTGAATTGTTTCAAAACAACCACCATAAACTACCAAACCGTGCCAATTTCGCGGTTAAATGGTACGAGTTTGACCCTACCTATCCCATTGTAAAGTTTTTGCATGCCACTGGAATCATAAAGTTACGAACCGCTTAAGTAAGAGCTGTCAACTGAAAAGGGGTGTTTCTAGCTTAGAATCACCCCTTTTTTTTTAAAAGATTGGGCTCCAGATGGAAGACCAAAACCAAGGCCTTGAAAGAAAAAGTAGCGAAGCATTTTAAGCTGAATTCTTCCAATAGTTTCCTTCCTACTTTCAAGCCTTTATATTTGTAGCCTTATCCCACTACCCAACCGATGAATTCATTTATCCAAGAATTGAAATGGAGAGGAATGCTCCAAGATATGACACCAGAATTAGAAGAGCACCTTGCCAAAGGAATGGCTTCAGCTTATCTTGGTTTTGATCCCACTGCAGATTCCCTACATATTGGTCACTTGGTTGGGGTGATGACGCTACTGCATTTTCAACGAGCAGGCCATAAGCCAGTTGCTCTTGTTGGTGGTGCCACAGGCATGATTGGAGATCCATCTTTCAAGTCCTCCGAACGTAATTTGTTGGATAAGCCTACCCTGGATCACAATGTGGACTGCATTCAAAAGCAATTGGCCAAATTTTTGGATTTTTCTGGAAATCAGCCCAATAAAGCGAGTCTAGTCAACAACTACGATTGGATCTCTCAATTCACTTTTTTAGACTTTATTCGGGATGTAGGCAAGCACATTACGGTCAACTACATGATGTCCAAGGATAGCGTAAAAAGACGCCTAGAAGACGGAAATGGCCTTTCCTTTACGGAGTTTAGCTACCAATTGATTCAAGGATACGATTTCTACCATCTTTGGAAAAATGAAAACTGTACCATCCAATTGGGGGGATCTGATCAATGGGGAAATATTGTGACCGGTACGGAATTAATCCGTCGCATGGGCGGTGGAAGTGCTTTTGCCTTAACCGTTCCCTTGATCACCAAAGCAGATGGAACCAAGTTTGGAAAAACTGAAGGGGGTTCGGTGTGGCTAGATCCAGAAAAGACTTCACCCTATGCTTTTTATCAATTTTGGTTGAATGTATCTGATGCAGATGCATCCAAGTACATCCGAATTTTTACGGTGCTCGATCAGTCCACAGTTGAAAAATTGGAGAAAGAACATGCAGAAGCGCCGCATTTACGCATTTTGCAAAAAGAAATCGCCAAAGAAGTGACCTGCATGGTCCACAGCAAAGAAGATTACGAGATGGCGCTTAAAGCCTCCGATATTCTATTTGGCAAGTCCTCAACTGAGGATTTAACCTCACTTGATGAGCGAACATTTCTTGCAGTATTTGAGGGAGTTCCCCAGGTGCAATTGAGTCAATCGGAATTTTCTCAACTTGAAAACGTACTTGACCTTCTTGGGGAAAAGACAAATTTTCAGCTCTTCCCTTCCAAAGGAGAAGCTCGGAAAATGATTCTTGGAGGCGGCGTGAGCATCAACAAAGAAAAAGTGGAAGATCCTCAAGGCCCTGTAGCCTATACCCTACTTCAAGGAAAGTATTTGCTGGTTCAAAAAGGAAAGAAAAACTACGTAATCGTAGAAGTCCTCGCCTAACCAAAACGAAGACTCATCCCTAGCCAAAAATTAGTGACGAATTAATAACATTTGACTCTTAGTCAAATGTTATTTTTTTTGACTAGGATTTAATACATTTGAATTCACACCTTTTTTCCTTTTTGTTACCAATGGCAGGCGAAAAAAATAAAGAAAAACTCATTTTAGATGCTGCAGTAGCCTTATTTACTGCACAGGGTTTTGCGGCTACGCGCATGGAAGATGTAGCCAAGAAAGCGGGAATCAGTAAAGGCCTCACCTATTTTTACTACAAAAATAAGGAAGACCTATACATGGCACTTACCAAAAAAGCCTTCGAGCAACTAAAAGATGAGTTTAGGGAGTCCCTGCGCGCCAAAGGCAAAAATGGATTGGAGATGTTGACAGATTTGGTTCAACGCATCTGGAAGTTTGCCAAGGAACAACCTGTCTATTACCATTCGATCATTCATTTTTTGGACTTACTCAAGAAATACACCTCCCCAGAGTTGAAATCACAAATCAATCCCTTGATTCTAGATTCGATTCATTTTCATAAACTTTTGGAACTTCAACTGGAGCCTACCCGGTTTGGAATCCAAATCGTATCTCAAGGAATAAAAGACGGCAGCATTCGGCCGGAATTGCAACCAGAGATCACGTTTTATACCGTTTGGAGCATGGTTCTGGGCTATGAAAAAATGGAAGGCCCCATTTCTTTTGAAGGGAAAGAAACTAAAATTAGCCCTGAAGCATGGCAGCGTGGATTCCTTAAATTAATGCAAGAGATGCTAAAAGGAACGATACAGGCCACGAAGCCACAAGTGGTGCAAGCAAGTTTATTTTAAAAAAGGGGCATAAGCCCCTTTTTTTATCTGCTTTTCCACAATTCTTTTAACTGCTTACCATTGATAAGCAACACAAAACGAACTGGGTTAGGGACCAAAACAATACGCAAGTCCACTTTGCCCAGCTGATCTGATTCAATGGGTACACCCTGATTACCAGTTACCTCATAGGTGATGCTCCCTTTTGCATCAGGAAGCATTTCCTGGTAGTAATTAGCCAAGTACGCTGTGGGCAATAAGACATCCGAGTCTGACTTTAACTTGGCATAAATCTTCTCCAATTCGGGAGCTAAAATCTCCTCGTAATTTTCATTAAAGTCGTCCTCGAGATCATGTAATTGCTCCTCTAAATCATCGTAATTCTCATCGCTATATTCCAAGGCACTTAGCTGATTCCTTTGTTGAACAATTTCTGTCAGCTCCTGGTCTATTTTTTCCCAATTCATGGTTGATCTCTTGATTGTTTGTCTACAAATATGGCGATAATCCTAAAAATAGCGGTTTAAATTACGGCAACTATTCACTTACGAGGAGGATTTTTCCATTTCTTCCTGCTTGTTCATAGGCGTCTAAAGCAGCTTTAAACTCAGAAAGTGGGTAGGTTGCTGCTACATCTACCTTCGAGGTATCCTGCATCAAAAATCCGAAAACCCGTTGAAAAGCTTTCATTCGCTGTTCAACAGGGAGCTCTTCAATCCAAGTGCTTAGCCAGAAGCCATCGATTCGTAGGTTTTTAAAGATGAGCAAGCCACTATTGATCGAAAGGTTGTCCAAGGAAAGCGCTCCAAACACCATCATCCTGCCCTTCTGCTTCAGACTAGACAAAGCCTTTACTCCCAATTCCCCTCCTACCGCATCAAAAACCACATCTACACCTACCTCTGTTTTTTCGAAGATTACTTTTCCCAGCTTCTCTGTGGCTGTATTGATCACCAGCTCAGCACCTAAATCCAACAAAACTTGCTTTTGAGATTCATGACGAACAGTCGCTGCCACACGAATGCCCTTGGCTTTGGCCATCTGTATGGCAAATTTTCCAAATGCTGAAGCACCTGCAGTAAGCAATAACCACTGACCCGCTACTAGTCCTGAGTCTTCAATCATGCCATAGGCAGTCATTGGATTGACAAAAGCCTGGCAGGCTACCTCATCCGGCATTTGAGCAGGAACGGGAATCACCAAAGCAGCGGGCACACAGACATATTCCTTCCAGGTGCCAATGGCAGTAAACATCACGCGAGTTCCAGCAGGCACTTTTCCGGCTTCATCCCCTTTTTCTACCACTCCACAGGCCTCAAAACCTGCACTGCTTGGTAGCTTGGGTGTGATGCCGTACATGCCACGAACAAACATGATATCTGAAGGATTGATGTTTCTAGCAGTTACCCGTATCAATACCTCATGTGCCTTAGCTTGAGGCATTTCACTTTCTTTGAGATACAAGACTTCCTGAGGCGTACCCGTGTGATCAAAAATTAATTCTTTCATGTGCTCGTTAAAAGGATAAAATGAGGGATAAAATTTCAAATTGCTTGGGCCACAAGTTACAGCATGGCCATATTTTTCCTATCTTTTGGAAGAAAAATAACCCCAAAACACATGGATTTATCTTCAGTTTTTTCTTTGGACGGAAAAGTAGCTCTGATTACTGGAGCCAGTAAAGGAATAGGCTTTAGCATTGCGGAGATCTTCGCCGCTGCAGGAGCAAAAGTAGTGATCAGCAGCAGAAAGCAAGAGGTCCTCGATGAACAAGCTCTTCTGCTCAATTCCAAAGGATATGAAGTGACCGGAATCGCATGCAATGTGGGAAACATCAACGAGCTACCACTACTGGTTGAAAAGACAGTTGAAAAATACGGGACCATCGACATCCTCGTAAATAATGCGGCCAGTAATCCTGTTTTTGGACCTGTACACGAAACTACCCTAGAGGCCTTCGACAAAATCATGAATGTCAATGTCAAGGCAGCATTTGAACTGAGCAGACTTTGCTATCCCCACTTGAGAAAATCCTCCGGAGCTTCAGTCATCAACATTTCGAGTATTGGGGGATTGTCGCCTGAACAGGGTCTGGGGATTTACTCGGTTTCTAAAGCTGCATTAATCTCGTTAACCAAGGTTTTTGCCAAAGAATGGGGCGACTCAAAGATTCGTGTAAATGCCATTTGCCCTGGCCTCATCCAGACCAAATTCTCTGAAGCACTTTGGTCCAATGAAAAAATCATGTCCATGATTATCAAACAATTGGCCATCAAACGAGCAGGGACATCAGAAGAGATTGGTGCAATGGCCTTGTTTCTAGCCTCTCCTGCTTCCACCTACACCACCGGAGCGATATTAACCGCCGATGGAGGCTTTACCATTTGATTTTACAATGAACCCAAACCAAGAAATCTCGGCAGCCCAACTGCAAGAACTTTTAGTTGCCTACAGACAATTTGTAGTGCAAGAACTATTTCCCATAGACCTGGATGTGGTCAAAGGGCCATTTAAATCTTATTTACCCCAGCTGAAAGCTCTTCGTGAAAAAGCAAAATCCTTGGGCCTTTTTGCACCGCACCTCGCTAAAAATGAAGGGGGCTTAGGGTTGAACCTGGTTCAATTTGCCCAGGTATCCGAAATCTTAGGCCAAAGCCCAATGGGACATTACGTGTTTAACTGCAATGCTCCCGATATCGGAAACATGGAGTTGCTCCACCAATTTGGATCTGAAGAGCAAAAAGAAAAGTGGCTAGGTCCACTGCAACGCGGTGAAATCCGTTCCTGCTTTGCGATGACCGAACCCCAACTTCCCGGTAGCAATCCAGTGAATATGGCCACTACTGCCGTCCTAGATGGGGAAGACTACCTCATTCAAGGTCACAAATGGTTTACCACAGCAGCCGATGGGGCACAATTCACCATTGTCATGGCGGTAACGAACCCAAATGCCCCTTCTCCTTACCAGAAGGCAAGCATGATCTTACTTCCTTTGGATACGCCTGGCTATACCTTGGTACGCAACATTTCCATTATGGGAGAAGCAGGCGAAGATTACCTCTCCCATGCTGAAATTAAGTTTGACCAGTGCCGAGTGCCTGTGACTAACCGAATTGGCTTGGAAGGCCAAGGTTTTGCGCTGGCACAAGAACGCCTAGGTCCTGGGCGAATCCACCACTGCATGCGTTGGATTGGAATTTGCGAACGTGTATTTGACATGATGTGCAGGCGAGCTCTTTCTCGCGAACTCGAGGTAGGCAAAGTGCTGGCCGAAAAACAGACCATCCAAAATTGGATAGCTGAAAGTCGAGCCGAAATCAAGGCCAGCCGCCTGATGGTGTTGGATACAGCTCAAAAGATGCAGGAATTGGGAGCGAAAGCTGTAAAAGAAGATATCTCTACCATCAAATTTTTTGTGGCAGATGTACTGATGAAGGTAATTGACCGAGCCATTCAAGTGCATGGGGCACTGGGAATCACCGATGATACGCTACTCTCCTTTTGGTACCGACACGAGCGCGGTGCACGAATCTACGATGGGCCTGATGAGGTGCATAAATCAGCCTTAGCAAGAAGCATTCTAAAAAATTACAGCAGCAAATGAGTAGCACCTTGAGTTTTGATGTGCTGAGAGACTATTTGGCCACCAACCTAAACTGTTCCGCGGAGCAAATTCAAGTCGATCAACTTCCAGGAGGCTATTCCAACCTCAGCTTTTTGGTGCATAATCCTACTGAAAAATTCATCTTAAGACGCCCTCCTTTTGGTGAAAAAATCGCCAAAGCCCATGACATGGGACGAGAATTTAAAATTCTCCAAGGCATAAAAAAGGCAGGATATACCAAGAGTCCCAACCCCATTCTTTTTTGTGAGGAGGAGTCTATTTTTGGAGCACCATTTTTTCTAATGGAATTTGTTGAAGGAGCAATTTTAAGGAACAAGGTTCCAAAAGGCTTGACTCTTGGTGCAATGGAGTTTGAGAAGCTTTCCCGAAGTGCTGTGGACTGTTTGGTGGAGCTACATCAATTGGAACTTCAGGATTCAGGATTGATTCAGTTGGGTAAGCCGGAAGGATTTACCCAACGTCAAGTGACCGGATGGGTGGAGCGGTACTTTCGAGCCAAAACAAACGAATTACCTGAGCTGGAAATCGCAGCCAGCTGGCTCCAGGAAAACATTCCGTCAACCGAGTACACGGCGTTTATTCACAATGATTTCAAATACGATAATTTAGTTTTAGATCCGGATGACCCCTGCAAGATCCAAAGTGTATTGGATTGGGAGATGGCTACAATTGGAAATCCACTGATGGATTTAGGAACTAGCCTTGCCTATTGGGCAGAAGAAAAAGATCCAGAAATCCTCAAACTGTTTAATTTGAGTCACCTACCTGGCAACTTAAGTCGGGAGGAGCTGATGGACTACTATTTTTCAAAGGCAGCAGGATCCAAGGAAGAAATGATCTTTTATTATGTTTTTGGACTAGTGAAGGTGGCGGTCATCGCTCAACAAATCTTTAAAAGATATTCCCAGGGCCATTCTAACGATGCTCGATTTGCACAATTAATCCATGTAGTAGAAGCTGCAGGTAAAAAAGCGACCCAAACCCTTCAAAAAAATCAACTCTAATTCACATGACACTTCAAAAAATTTGCATCCTAGGAGCTGGAACACTAGGCTCACGTGTAGCGCTTCAATCTGCAATTTCAGGATTTTCTGTATCGATCTTTGACTTGAAACGAGCATCTCTGGATTCGGCTATGCTGACCATGCAAAAAATCCTTCGCCAACTAGTTCGTGCGGGAAACCTTACTGAATCAAAAGTCCCAGGAATCCTCCAGCGAGTACAGCCTACTTTGGACCTTGGTGAGGCTTTGAAAGGAGCTGATCTGGTAAATGAAAGTGTTACAGAAGATGTCACCATCAAAAAGGCCTTGTGGACACAAGTTGGGCAGCTAGCAGACCCAAAAACTTGGTTGACCACAAATACCTCCTACCTCCTCCCCTCCCAATTTGCAGAAGAAACGGGTCGACCCAAGCAATTTTGTGCCTTCCATTTTCACGATGTCTTTTATTCTAGGGTGGTAGATATTATGCCCCATCCGGGTACAGATCCTGCATTGATTGGGATCCTAGAGGAACTGGGTAGGCAATTAAATCAGGTTCCTGTCATCGTACGCAAAGAAAACCCAGGATACTTATTCAACACGATGCTCATGGCACTTTTGGGAGCTGCAGGCAAACTAATCACCCGAGAAGTGGGAAGCATTGAAGATATCGACAAGTCCTGGATGGTCAATTTCCACATGCCGATGGGACCATTTGGAATTTTAGATTCCATAGGATTGGATACTGCTTGGCATGTCACCCACAAAATGCCCGATTCTGCCTCTCAGGCTTTTGCTGCCCATTTAAAAACCTATATTGATCAAGGAAAACTAGGAGAGAAAACTGGAGAAGGATTCTACAGCTACCCCAATCCACGCTACCGAGAGGCCGATTTTATTCTATAAATGAAAATTGGATGTATTTGATTTTCTCACCCTTATCCGAAAAAATCTTCTCATAGCGCGTCTTGATGCCGTAGTGTGCATCACGTAGTTCACTTTCGTAAAAATCTGAGGTATTATGATGTATCTGGCAGTCAGGTCGAGCACTTAAAACTGATTCAGTATACTCGTAAAGACCTGTATTGTCTGTTTTAAAGTGGATGATCCCTCCAGCCTTGACCAGCTGCTTGTACATCTCCAGAAATTTGGGAAAAGTTAATCTTCGCTTTTCATCCCCATCTCTTGGAAAAGGATCCGGGAAAGTGATCCAGAGTTCAGAGATTTCGCTTGGTGCAAAAAAGTTTTCGAGCTGCTGGATCTGGGTACGTAAAAATGCCACATTAGCGATACCCTCGGCTGTAGCTGTAGAGCTTCCCTTCCATATCCTACTTCCTTTAATGTCTACTCCAATAAAATTTTGGTTCGGGTACTGCCGACCTAGACCTAGGGTAAATTCACCTCTTCCACAGGCCAATTCGACGACTAAAGGTTGGTCAACAGCAAACTGAAGTGCATTCCACTGCCCTCTTACTTGCTCAAAAATAGGTTTACCTTCCTGTACGACATTGGGGTTGACTTCGTTTTGGGCAAAGCGAACCAGCTTTTTTCTACTCATTAAAGATTTTCAATTTCTGCAACAACAAAAGTACTGCCTCCAACAAATATCAGGTCATCTGAGGCGGCATTTTTTCTAGCAAATTCAAGGGCTTCTGTAACGGTAGGAATAACCTGTCCAATCAAACCCTTTTCATTCCCCTTCCTTGCCAATTCATGGGCATCCATTGCGCGTGGGATGCTTGCTTGGCAAAAAATATAGTTTGCTTCTTTTGGTAGCAAGTCCAAAACCTTAGAGATATCCTTGTCATTCACCATGCCAATCACCATCCAAAGCTTTGAATAGAAATACTTTTTAAGCTGGTTCACTACCTCTCCAATTCCAGCTTCATTGTGACCTGTATCGGCAAGGATGATTGGATTTACCTGCAACAACTGCCATCGACCTTTCAGCCCCGTCTGCATAGAGATACTTTCCAAACCTACTTGAAGCGCCGTATCCGAAAGGTTCCAACCCTGATTCCGAAGCTGCTTGACAGCCTCCAAAATTCCAGGAAGGTTGAAGCGTTGGTAGTCTCCATTCAAGTCAAATTTCATAGTAAACTCCCCATCGCTGCTCCGCACCTTAAAATTGGCAGGCTGTTGGATGTTTGGGTTTTCTGATTCTGGTAGTTTAGTTACTTCCCACAGCTGATCTGCAAAAACGATAGCTGCCTGCTTTGCAGCTGCCTGCTGAGAAAACACGACCTGCGTTTCCTTTTGCGTTTGACTAATCACGACGGGAACACCTTGCTTGATGATTCCTGCCTTTTCTCCAGCGATCAGCGGAAGGGTATTTCCTAAAAATTGCGTGTGGTCGTAACCGATGGTGGTAATCACACAAAGTTCGGGATGAATCACATTGGTACTATCCAGCCTCCCTCCCATCCCCACTTCGATCACTGCGATGTCCACAGCCTCCTTTGCAAAATACCAAAATGCCATTCCTACGGTCATCTCAAAGAAACTGGGTTGAAGCTGATCCAAAAAGGCTCTGTTATTGGCTACAAATTCAACCACGTCTTCTTCCGTAATTTCTTTTCCATCAATCCGAATTCGTTCGGTGAAGGATTTGAGGTGAGGGGATGTATAAAGCCCAGTTTTATAGCCTGCCGCTTGAAAAACAGAAGCCAAGGCATGGGAGGTGCTCCCCTTTCCATTGGTCCCAGCAACATGAATCGTTTTGAATGTTTCCTGCGGATTACCAAGATGCTCACATAGCAAAATGGTATTTGTCAAATCTGCCTTGTAGGCTGAAGCTCCCACCCGTTGAAACATGGGTAAAGCATTAAAAAGGTAATCCAATGTTTCTGCGTAAGTCATCTTACTCCACCTTGACCACAAAAGTGATTTTTCCTGTTGAAAAATCAGCCGCAGCAGCCCCAGATTTTTTGAAATCGAGTTGGTTGACTACTTGGCGGTAATAAGCCAATACAGCATTGGATACATTGTATTCCAAAGGGATTGCTTGGACGACTTTTCCGGATCCGTCCACCGTTATTTTAAAGACCATTCGCCCATTTCTGGTGGATACCCTGTCGTTGATAGCTGGTCGAGAGGCAAAATCCCAGCCTGCCAAATCCAAGCTATACCCAGCACCTCCTGCGGCACCTTTACCCGTACCTGTAGGACTTCCCTGATCTCCTTTGGTATCAGAGGTTCCCTGTCCGGTGGAACCTCCAGAAGGTGAAGCCTTTCCAGACTTTCCTCCAGCCCCAAAAATTGCCCGCTGGTCCACCTTGGGCTGCTCCACTACTGTTGGATTAGGGCTCACTTCTTTTTTTTCCACCTTCGTCGGTTCAGCATTCGCTGTGGTTTCGCCTTTAAGAGGGGAAGGTAAAGTACTTACCGCTTGATTGGTACTTGGCTTAGTTGTAACAGTCTTTGAAGGATTTGTAGGAACTGCTACCTGCTGAACTGGCGTAATCTCACCTGGAGCTGCATCTTCAGTAGCAGGGTTTTCTAAGGTATTGGCAAGTACTTGAGACTGATCTCCTGAGCCAAGATCCGAAAATCCCAAATTCAACTCCATTCCATAGGTAGGTTTAGGAGGATTAGGTTGCTCCCAAACCACAATAAAGTACATGGCGAGAAATAGCAACACTTGCACCAGTACGGTGATTACAGCCGATTGAATTCGGCTTTTTTGTTCGAGTGAATTGGAATTCACACCAAGCATTAATTGTAAGGTTTAGTCGCGATAGAGACATTGGCCCCCAGTCCTGCGGCAATGCCTCCAATTTCTACTAGGTATTCTACAGGCACCTCCTTGTCCAAATGCAACACTACCTGCCCTTTTTTGCCTTCCAATAATGGAGTTAACACTGATTTGAGTTGTTCCCTTGTCACCAATTGATCGTTGACCGAAAACTGAAGGTCTTTCGTAACCGATACCGTTACTTCCTGCATGACGATATCAGAAGTTTCGCTCGAAGGCAAATTAACAGAAAGCCCTGAAGGGGTTATAAATGAAGAGGTTAACATAAAAAATATCAGCAAAAGAAAGATAATGTCCGTCATGGAGGACATGCTGAATGAAGCATCGACTTTATTTTTCTGCTGCAATCCCATCTTTATTTGTCTTGAAGTAGATCGATGAACTCAATAGAGGTGTATTCCATGTGGTGTACCAATTTGGAAACTTGCGTAACCAAATAGTTGTAGCCCAAGTACGCGATGATTCCCACAACCAATCCTGCGGCGGTAGTAATCATGGCTTCGTAAATCCCCGAAGAAAGTAACTTGGGAGACACCATTCCATCTTCTTGGGCAATGGAAATAAATGCCTGAATCATGCCGGTTACGGTTCCCAAAAATCCAATCATAGGCGCCGCACCTGAAACAGTCGCTAAAACCCCTAAATTCTTCTCAAGCTTGTAAATCTCCAGTTTTCCGACATTTTCAATGGCCACTTCAATATTTTTCAGAGGCGATCCAATTCGATCTATTCCTTTGGAAATCATGACCGCTACTGGAGTCTTTTCTCCTGCGCAAAGCATTTTTGCTTTATCTATTTGGCCATTTTGTACCAATATTTTCACCTGATCCATCAAGCTTCCTGGTGTTTTAGAGGCCTTTTGAATCACTAAAAGTTTCTGGATAAAAATAAAAATAGCCATAACGAACAATCCATAAAGTGGAATCATCATGTATCCACCCTTTATCAATAGGTCTACTAATCCAATGGATTGAGTGGTAGCTTCAACTGCGGCTGGAACAGTCGCAACGGAATCAATAGCAAGTGTTTGTAATAAAACCATCATCAATAATTCAATATCCAATAACGTGTTGAATCCTGCGCTTTCATTTCTTTTAGTTTGGCCGAAGCTTCTTTCCAAGTACTATAGGAACCAATTGCTAACCTATAGTTTTGATTTTTTTTAAAAGGATACACTAGATAGTATTCAGAGAATTTATCACCTGAATTTTTTATGTATCTAGCAGTTTCCTGCTCACTCGCAAAGCTTCCTATCACTAAATAATACCTTGTTTTCCCCTCAATTTGCTCAGCTCGTTTGACTTTAGGATTTGTCGCAATTGATGTGCCAGAATTTGTTGAGGTCGAAGTTAAATCGAAGTCGGAAATACCAGAGGAACCTTGATTAGCCAAAGAATCCAAGTTCGATTTTGCGAGCTTGAAACTATCTTCAAAATGTTTTGAAAGAGCTGCAGTATCTAGTGGGCCCGCAACCAAAATTTCCTGCTCAGTAACAGGTTTCTGAGTCGAATTTAGTTGAATAATGATGATAATAATTGCTGCAATAATTGCAATTACGACCACCCAAACCCATGTTTTCACTTTCTTTTTCTCGTTTTTTGCTCGAGTTGTAGAAGCATCAGCTGGTCGATTTGTTTTAGTTTCTCGGTTCTTGTCTTTATCAGTAAATGAAGAAGTTTTAGGCGACTCAATGGAAGGAGTTTGGTCTGGTGCTTTCGAATTGGACTTTTCTGAAGAAAGCGGCTTCACCTCTACATAGGGAAGCCCAAAATCCTTGGGATCTGGCCATTGTTTGGGATTGGAATCTTTTTCTGCCATTGTACTAGTGAGAATATACGAAACTAACTTAAAACTAGGTAAAGCCCAACCCTAGTTATCAGTAAATTAAAATTTGAAACTCAGCCCTCCAACTCCTTGAATTCCACGCACTGGGTAGTTCATCCAACGGGAATTACTCCTGTTGAGCAAGTTATTTCCTTCTGCAAAAATGGAAAGTCGCGGATTTACGGCGTAGTCTATTTTCAATTGGAGATCTACAAGTGCAGGAAGCTTGACTACTTCGGCTCGTACCGGTTTAGTTTCAATTACTCCGAATCCTCTTGCTTGCAAGCCACCCATGACTTGAAGGTTAGCTTGAAGGTTTAACTTTTTGAATGGACTGTACCGATTATTTAGTTGTAGGATCCAAGTGGGTCGGTGCCAGGCCACTTGTTGATTAGATAAATTATAATGGAAGAAATCAAACTGAGTAGTAAGGGTATATTTTTCGTTTAAAGACAGTTCTACATTCGAGTTAAACTGAAAAACGGTAGCCTCTTGGTCGTAAACCAACTCAAATCGAGCCGTATCTGCATACGAATTCACGAAGAAATGGAGATTGGATTGGCGACGAAGGTCAATGCCTGCTCGATAAACTAACTTATCCGAAACAATCCCTTCTAC
>CANHCD010000004.1 GCA_947458795.1 Cyclobacteriaceae bacterium
AAGAAGATACTTCCGTGGGAAGTGCTCCAAATTGTTCCCGGTACAAACTTGAAAACAAAGAAATTAGCTCCTCTTTATTTTGAAAATTTGACTTCCACTCACGCTCGTCGTCTTTCTTAGCTGACCGAATCGAATCACCAACTTTAAATCCATTCTCCTTCAAAAGAGCGGAAAAGGATAGGCTGTCCACCTTTAGCTTATATTTTTTTACAAATTCCTTCCACAGCTCGAGCATTTGCGTGGAACTTGTCAAAGAAATGGACTGTACTTTGATCCGTAGCCAATCCACTACACCGACTGGGACTGATGCGTAATTTTCTTTATAGAAACTTGATAATAAAGAAATTAACTCCTCTTTATTTTTAAAGTTTGCCTTCCACTCTTGCTCCTCACTTTTATTCGAAGTCCGAATCAAATCACTTACCTCAACTCCTTTTTCCTTCAAAAGAGTGGAAAAAGAGAGGGTATGATCCTTTAGCTTGTATTTTTTCACAAATTCCTTCCACAGCTCTAAAAGTTGAGTAGGATTAGTTAAGGAGATGGATCCGACCTTGATGCCCAGCCAGTCAGTCACAGCGACTGGAACTTCTTTGTTATTCTCCTTATAAAAACTAGATAATAAGGAGATTACCTCTTCTTTAGTTTTAAAATTTGTCTTCCACTCTTGCTTATTCCCTTTTTTTGAAGGCTTAATCAAATCATTCACCTCAACTCCCTTTTCCTTCAAAAGAGCAGAAAAAGAGAGGAGTTCATCTTTCAACTTGTATTTTTTTACAAATTCCTTCCAGAGGTTTAAAAGTGGTGTCGGACCATTCAAAGAGATAGACTGTACTTTGGCACCTAGCCAGTTAGTTACTGCTTCAGGTAATGCTCCGTATTCTTGGCTATAAAATCCAGAAAATAAAGAAATTATCTCCTCTTTACTTTTAACATTATCCTTCCACTCTTGTGCTTCACTTGCCTTCGAAGGCCTGAATAAATCACCAGAAACCTCTATTCCCTTTTCCTTCAAAAGCGCAGAAAAAGAGAGGGTTTCATCGTTCAGCTTGAATTTTTTTACAAACTCTTTCCATAGCTCAAAAAGCTGTGATGTGCTATCCAAAGGGGTAGCATGTACTTTAGTGCGCAGCCAGTTAATTACTCCTTCAGGTAAGGGCCCATAATTAGCTAGATAAAACTTTGAAAAAACTGAAATGTATTTTTCCTTGTTTTTATAGTTGTCACGGAATTCTTTTTCCTCCAATCTCTTTGAAGAAAAAATCAAATCCCCAACTCTAAATCCTTTCTTTTTAAGGATATCTGTGGCGTACAGATCTTCTAAGGTTTGACTGAAATTAAAAACACGGTATTTTTTTTCTCTTGAAGAGATTGACTTAAGTGTCAAAAAAAGTAGGTTTTTATAGCTAATTCCATACTTCTGAGCGGTCTTTTTGAATAAAAACCGCAAGTAATTTTCATCTGAAATTGACTGTAAATTCTTAGTTAAGAATAAATCATAGGTAATTTCATTGATAGACTTCTTTACTTGAATGAGCGTTTGGTTAATTGGCTGGTAATCCTCTTGAACTTGTTCAAATACATCCACTACCCATTCCAAAAGTTTTCTTTTCTGAGGCGCCACCTTTGCAAAAAATTCTAGAATAGCATCTTGGGATAGACTATCTAAAAACCTTCTTTTTATAGCAGCAGATTTACCATATGCCAGTAAAAACTCAACTAGATCTTGGAAATTTTGGTTTAAGAGGGTTAAAAACAAAGTGTTAATATTCCTATACCGATAAGACGTACTCCTATTGTCTGTAAGCGTATATCCGTGAAACATAAAAAACTGAAACTTTTGGATCAAAGCTTCGTCCTCTACAGTCCGCTGGCCAAGTGCTAATTTCTCCTTTACTTCGGGTGTCAGTTCAGAAGTACGACTTAGGGAGCTCTCAGAGTATCCAATTGCAAAGCCTGATTCTTGATACGATGCAGCTACATTTGCACCAAATTGCCGCTCCATTTCCGAAGCAACTGCAGCCCTGAAGCTGCTTAGCTTATTGATTTTTTGTGGATACATCAGTATTCCAACCAGCATGTTTTTAAACAACATGGAACTGGAACTTGGAGCTAGATGTCGATACTGTTGTCTAAAAAAATCACTCAATCTGGTAATCTCATCTGAAAGAACTTCACTATTGAGGGGGTGTTCTACCAATACACTCTGCATCAGCATCCCTTCAGAGAAGTTTTCCAAGACCCTTTTTTTATAGGTCGGGTTTCTCAGATACCCTCTAATCTTTGTTGAGAATCTTCTGGGATTCTTTTCAAAAGCTCTGGCAAGATGTTGCTGAAAGTTTGCTTCTCTAGCTTGCAACCACTGCGGCCGAACTCCCGAACGAATGTATCCATCCAAAATAAGGAAGGGGATTTCATCCGATGAAGAAATTTGAACTGAAAGGGATTTTAAATGCTCCTTAAAAGCTACAGTAAACTGACTTTTAAATTTTTGTGTGAGATCACCTCGCAATTGGTCAACTCTCAACTGGCCAAGGTCAATTTCAAGTTTATTGATTACCAAAAGGTGTTGCTCTGGGTAAATCTCTGAAAGAATCTCATCAATAAGTTCTCCCAAGCTTTGATTAACCAATGCAGATATCTCCTCTGAGACAACTTTGAAACTAGATTTGGTAGCCACTTTTATCTCAAAATTGAGAGAGTTGACTACATGATTAGCCATGGTTGATAGTAGAATAAATTTCTTTGAAACTTCTCAGGAGCTGTATGAGCTGCAATGACAACACATCGATTTTCTTCAAATCAAGCTGATCCTGGTTTTTCAAAAACAACCATTCATAGTATAAAGATTCAAAATTGTAAAGGTCAACCACATTGACAAAATATACTTTGGCTGACTGATGCGCCAAGATGTTTTCAGTAATAAGATCATGTAAATAATTGACAAAATCAGATTTTTGAAACCGAACTGGCCATTCTGGAAAAATGAAACTCAAGGTATCTGAAAACTGGAAGTCCACTGGAAAACTATTCCCTGTACCCCCCACTACATTAACTCCCATCACTGATTCAGGGGCCAAAGTGCGATTGCGGATATCTTGAAAAAATTGAATAGCTTGATCTATAGCTTTTTTTGCACCTGGCTTTGAGCTGTAATTATTTCTCAATCTCGCAACAGGTTCATGGCTAAAGTTATAAATCTGGATAAAATAAGTAAGTGAAGATTCATCTTCTACGATACTGTAATTATCAATTTGAAGTCCAAAACCCAAAAGATCTTCTCCTAAGGAACGTTGACTTTCCATGTCACTTGGATACAATCCTTCAATATATTCTTCACCATCTGCATCCACAAAAGAAAACAAATACGAAACTGACTCAAGCGGACGAAGCAGGATATTTTCAATCATATGAAATCCCTCAGACTGAACGTCTAGTTCTGAGATTTTGGCTAAAAGTTGGTCTTTTTTAAGTACACAATCTTCTAGATTTTCTGATTGAAACAACAAGGAGGAAAATTCCGATTTCCTTTGCTTCATCAACAAATAGTGCTTTTTAGTAACACTTGACTGAGCAATGGAAATCCCTTTTTCATAGGTCAATAACTCAAAAATCTCCTTAACAAAGGACATTCCTTGCCCGTAAAAGTGTACCGAACCTTCCTCGTAATTAGCTGCAGGCAAAGCAAATACCTTACTATCCTGTCCGGCTAATTTTAAATCTACCAATTCCCAATTTCCCACCTGTTCCTTTGACTTATCCACTTGAAAATGGTCCATCAACGGAGCAGAAATATTTCTTCGAATTATGTTTTGGATACCTAAAGTCAATCCAATTCTTTTTTCTATGCTAGACAAATTTGAGCAATCCCAAATTTCCATCGCTTTTACGTCAAAGCCTTTTGATTTATTTTGTCCCAATTCAATAAGTTGGGTCAATAAATTAACCTTGGTTTGAAGTATTGATTTTGCCCAATTCTCCGAAGAATCCAAGTCTGAAGAACGGCAAATTTTCTTTAGTTTGGTTTCATCCAATTTCTCGCCAAATCTAGCTAGCAAGTGGTCTAATAGCCTGTTCTTTCTATCCAAGTATTCTTCAATTCTTTCGGCAGACTCATGCAATGCATTGGTTACTTCTTCTTGTGAAGAAAGGAGCTTATCAAGATTGGGTATGGAAGTTGGCAACTGATGAAAATAAGTAGAGGATGTATCTCTTATCGAAAACAATTGTCTTAATCCTGACAACTGAGTTAAATAGGATGCCATAATCTGCTCGAAAAAATACAAATAGCCAGATAGTTGTAAGGCTGAAGCTTGGATTTCTTTAGAAGCACTTTTGGAAACACCAGTAACACCTACTCCGAAAAAGGCAGGGAGTTCATTGTGAATCGGGAAATGTGTTCGAAGCTGTTCTAAAGAAAAACGGCTAGTAGGCAATTTTTCTTCATATTGAAGCTCCTGGTAATAAAAGCTATTACTTGAAGAGATCTCTGTAGAAAGCAATTGCTTGGTAATAATTGGATCTACCTCATAGGTAACATTATTTTTTAAAAGCTTCAGATTACTTTCAAAAGTATCTGTGAGTTCGTCCAAATAATCGATTCTAGGAAATTCCGTTTTTTGTAATTGCACAAAATTGTCAAATACAGGAAGTCCATTTCTAAAAAGTTGAAGGTTCCGAATTTCTTTTACTCCTTCAACTGAGAGAATAAGTTCTTTTATTCGGGAAATATAAATAGCATCAATTTTAGAGGTCAAATCTTCATCAAAAACAAATCCATACTTCGGAAGTGGTCCTGTAAAAATGTTTTCCGGGGAAAGACCTTGCTCATTCCAAAGCCTCATAGGATCATGAAACTTCACTTGGGGATTGATGTAGCTATCCAAAACAGCATACAATTTGGCCATAACCAATTCACCCAAAGCATCTGATTCAATGACAATCGCACCTTCAATACTTAGGTAAACCTTTTTGAGGATAAACACCTCTTCCAAATCATGGCCGACAAGCCTGTATTTATAAAAAAGATCTGCTACTTCCTTTTTGAGGTAATGCACCTCAATATCACTTAACTCTTCAGAACACTCGATAAATATTTCAAAAAGTCCTCTCAATCCCATTTTGTTGCCCTTGATAGGGACAACCCATGCATTCGCTACAAGCTTTATTCGATCAATGATCAACTTACGGTAATCATTCACTGTAAACGGGCTACTGCTGAAGGCTGCGGCTGGGCCAAAAAGTAAATTCTCCTTAATTGAATCAAATGAATCCGATCCAAAAAGAAAAAGATCTTCTATGGGGAAATTTGTTCGATACCCTAAATCCGTTAAAGCATAACTGAGGTATTCTAAAAAGGTAACCCCAGGATCATGGTAATTGTAATCCGTCCAGATTTTCCCTGAGTATTTTTGAACATACGATAAGCCTTCTTCAAAAAGAAGATCGTACCTAAGTATAGGTTTTTCGAAATGCTCGCTAGGGATAGAATTAGACACAGTGGGGAAATTTACAAAATTTCAATTAAAGTGGAAGCAAACTACCAATTGAAAACTTAATTGGGTAAGGCTCTCCTGAAGTAGGATTCAATCCATAGTGCCTTGCAGTTTTGACTTGCAAGGAGTAATTGTACAAACTTCCAGACCATCGGAATTTTAATCGATTAAAGTAACTTCCATAATAGGAGTTAGTCTGATTTATCCTGCCCTTAGATGAAGACCCACCGTAGGTATTCAAGGCTATAAGGTGGGCTATTGCATAACGGCCACTACCCTTCTCTCCATCAATCTTGACTATCAATTCTAGAGCACAGGGCTCTTTAAGTTCATCAATCATCGTGTACCATTTCCCATCACCCGGTACTTCTCCAACCAGCATGGAACTCACTCGGCCTTTGGAGGTAATCACACCATTTACATCAAGTTTTGATTTTGGATTTTCCTCATCAATGCCAACGTTTCCACCATTTTTAAGTACCAGCAAAGGCTTTTTTTCTTCCTCTTGGAAAGCTAATCCCCCATTTTGCTCCTTATCCAGGTTAATACTCCACTCTGGGTTAATTTGCTTGAAATTTTTATAGAAAGAAATCAATTTTTTGGATCTACCGATTGGAGTGATTCTAAAACCATTCTCTCCTTCTCTAGAAATGCCATCGTCCACAATATTCACAGTAGACTCAATCAAATCTGCAAAATGCCTTTCAGAAGGCGCACTACCTTTTTTAAAGTAGTTGATTAGGGATTGTCTATTTAATAATGCCATACCTAAAATTTAAAATTAAAGTGATAAAACGTCTCATCCTCCACCTTTTTTACTTCTTCCACAGTTTCGACTACTTCGGGTTCAGTATAATCAGAAGTAATGATGAGATTCTCTCCAATGACCATGTCCTCCAAATCAAATGCTTCGGCTGGAAGATAATTCTCTTCTTCTACCAGCTTCACCTTTTTTAATGGATAAGGAATCAGAATAGACCAAGGCTTTCCGACGGATACAGTTTCCATCCCATCTTCCAAAAGCGCCCCATCCACAAATTGATAATCTCCTTGTTCGTTTTCATACATCTGAGCCAAAGAGAAACCTGTGAAGAATTTAATATAAGGTCTACTGGTAATCAAGTTCAATATCTCAGCTCTTTTGGTCTCTCGGTGATTGAATGCTGTAGAGATATCATCAAAGAACCATGGACAGGTTTCTACCAATAATTCATGGTATAGTTGCTTGAAAATAAGTCCTGTATCCGAAGAATTAAATTTAATTCTCCCCTTAATCATCAAATATTCATACTGAGGATTGATGACTCTAAAATCCACAAAAGAATTCAGCACCTGCTTGAGGAAAATTTCCATCTCTTTGAGTTGACCTGGATTCAACTTAGGAAGGTAGAAGTTATCCCTATCTTCAATTTTAGGCATTCCTACAACCACGATCGAGCCTGAATCCACAAAATTCTCTTGACCAAAGTTTCCGAAAACTTTTACAAACCCAAGCCAATTGAATTTTTGCAGCAACATTTTTTCTATATCCCAGCAGGTAGCTGCTCTAAACTTATGTTTTAGGCTTTCACTTACCCTCCTGTAAAAATGATTTTTATCTTCTCTTTCCCTTCCTCCAGAAGATGGAATAGGCTGGGTGACACCAAGTATCCCCGGTATAGCTTGCTGAAATGATTCTATCTTAAACGCAGGAAGTACCGCGTCATGTTGCACGCCTTCTTCTAATATGGCTTTTGCAGAAAATGCATTTAAATAAATCCCTGAAATGCTACTTGCCATGGGTTGCTGGTCTTTGGTACGGCAACAAATCCAATACAAGCCTTTCGGCATCACCAAATTATTCAGATTGATATCCTTTGGACTTTTGAAGGAAATAATCCCTGAGCGAGTTAAGCCAAAGCTACTGTCAAACAGAATATCCTCTTTCTTAAATGGTTTCCAATTGTCATTAGCCAAATAGAACCAATCTAGCTTTGGGGGATCACCTTGAAAATCACCCTTATTTTTGACGATTTGGAAAAGCATACTAAATTCTTCCGCAAATTCCTTCGTTTCCAATCCTAGGTACAAAGCACCTTGAAGTTCGAGGAATGGTAGAAATGAGCTTTCATTTACAATCCCGTCTTTTAGCAAAAATTTCTTGCCAAAAGGATGGATTTGAATGAAGTTTTCTTGCTTTTTGGTCTGATTGGAAAAAGATCGGGTTCCCAAAAAGTTGATCTCCGAAGAAGAGGAATAGTCTATGAAAACATCTTTCACCATGGGTGAAAAAGGCTGGTTTGGTGCCTCCATAGAAAATGGCGACTTAGGATTATCTATTTGTGCCTTTGTAGCCTTAGTGACTTCGTTTGCATAAACGGTGGGATACACATCGAATCCAAAACCTATAGACGGAGAAATTAGCTCAATTTTTAAAAATCCAGTTTCCTGATTGAAAAAGAGCTCCCTACTTTCTACCGTATTCAAATTGTAATCCGGTAGAATTTCTAAAGCATCTAAGTCTATAGTATCGATGTACCGGTCTGTTACAATTTTTCCATCCTTCTCTTCAAACAAAGAAATAATGACCGATTGATTCTCATCTTTCGGCATAAACCTATAGTCAGAAAGTGCTTGAACCTTGAATTTAAAACTATCGTTTTCTATTCCATACGGGTAACCTGAAAAGTAGGATTTCATATCCTCACCTAAGGGTAGACCATGATAGGTCCAACCCACATTAAGACTTTCTAAATCTTTTGAAAAAATCTCTTCGTTGCTAATTAAAACATAGCTTCCAACTTTTGGATTTGCACCAAATAGTTCAAATGGGATGTTGGAATCAACAGAACCAAAATTATTTTGTAAGCTTAGGTTTTTAAGTTGTTTCACATCAACTCTGATCTTCACCTGCTCCAATTCTAAAAACTGCAAGAAAGAATAGGGGTGAAAAACATGTTGATTTTTTAGGAGAACCTTCAAAACAGGCTGTACCAAATTTAATCCTTCCCCATGAACCTCCTCATTATACGGAGTAATTGCAGGGTGTCCTGGTCCAAAATCGATGATGAGTTTAAAACTATTTTCATTCCAACTCATTGGAGGAACCACCTCGTAAGAGGCTATCTCGCACCAGCCTTTTTCAGTGGTGTGTTGTAAACTTAAAGAGCCAGTAAAAATCTGATGAAATACTTCTTCTGGCAATTGATTTTTTGTCCTAGAAATGGACAAGAGCATTGCTAAAAAGTATTGATAACTTTCCGTCAAGAATATAAAGTCTAGCTCTAAATGTCTGTAACCTCCATCAAGACGTAAGGTGGGAGAAGAAATAGAAAATCCTATATCAACTTCCTCCATGGTTTTGGCTTCCTTATCCAAAAAACGCTGTTCTTCACCTAAGGCTTGAAAGGCTTTGAATCCATTATCCAAGGAAATATTCTTGAAATAGATCCCATTTACTGTTTGAAACGGAGTGCCTGGATCGATGAGTTTATTTCGAGAAACAAACATCGTGTACAGACTCTTTAATTTAATAGAGGAAAGTGAAACGCTATTATGAACTTGGTAGATAATATCTTGACCAAACTCATTTTGCCCAGCAATTAGCCGAGCATTAGTTGGAATATTCACTTGATCCACTTCAGGATCTATATCTGCATAACAATTTACAATGTCTGCTTCCTGATTTTCTCTGGATTGACCTAGAATACGTTCAAAATAATACGTGAGAAGTCGATCTGGAACCGTATTAATCTCTTCCTGAAGCTCTCCAAACAAATGAAAAAAGGCAATCATCAAGCCAATTTGTGGCTCATGATCTTGCTTATTGGAAAGGTTTTCACGGAAAAGTTGCTTCGAACGCTCTGTAAGATTCACGATTGTCTTAAAGATCGGTCTATGAAGTAAAAGCAATTGCTTCAGTAGGTAATTGGCATCCAAAAGCTCAGCACCCCATCCTATACTTGGTGCTTTTGATTCTGAAGCATTCCAAAGCGGATTAAATTGTAAATCATCAATAGCTAATTCTATTGGACTTCCTAATTCTTTTAATTCAGAAGAAATAAACAGCAGTTGGTCATAAACTGCTTTACAACGGTAGCTTATAGCACCAACAAGCTCATTCTCGAGGCCAGTACTTTCTCTTTTTTTGTTATACTTAGAGGACAAACCATACCAGTGGTCTACCGCACGAAGCATAATTTTGATTTGATCAAAAAGTTTTTGGATCAGTAGGGTTTTCTCTTCAAGAACATCAGTTCGCTCAAATTGAAGGAGAATTCCAGTTTTTTCCTTTTCTGCAGCTTTTAAATCAAAATTCTCAATTTCAGCAAGCAAGAAAAGTTCATTGGAAATAAAAAAATCAAACCAATCTCCATTTACCTCAAGTCGTTCGTCAAAAAAGTTTACCTGCTTCGACAAGCGATTGATAAATTTTAGGAAATCACTCAAGGTTCGTTCCTCCGGTAAAAAATATCGGGGATCTAGCGGGTCTTTTTGACGCGCCCTTGATGGATTAGTATTGAAACCACTTAGATTTTCCAAAATGCTTATTCAGGTATATTTGTGCCTTCCAATATATAAAAAGGATAAACGATATTATCTCTCACGTTAGTCGATTGTATCTCGTAATCAATCGTAAAATGTGCTATGCCATCGTTAATGTTTTTTGAATCGACATCCACTCCATGGACGATAATCCTTGGTTCATAGACACGCAGATCATTTTTCAAACTCTCACATAGAAAATTCAGGTTGCCGTAAGTGGCTCTCTCAAACATATACTCGTGCATTATCGAACCGTAAGCAAGACGAAGGAGCCGCTCCCCACGCTTAGTGGCAAGGTAGATCTGCAGACTTTGCCGAATATCTAGTTCGTCACTAACCATATTTACTTTTCCTAGAGACTTATTAAAAGTCACGGGAAATGACCACCCTCTACCTAAGAAACTCTTTTCTTCCGCCATTGAACCTATTCTTTATTCAAAATTATCTGAGGTAAATTAATTAACATTTACCATTGAACCTTTAATATTTATAGCTGAAGATGATTTGATATCTGCACCAGCACTTCCATTCACTTCAACCTTTGCACTTCCTTTTAAGGTTGCATTTTTCCCGCTTATTGTAACATCGCCCGAAGAAGAAGTTACTTTAACTCCTTTGGTACCAGTCAATTCTAAATTACCAGCTGCTGTAATTTTTATATCCTTATCGGAATCCAAGCTTATTCCAGTAGCTGATGTTACTATTTTATTTCCGTTTTGATCTTCAATTTTCACTCCCTTGTCTTTATCGGAAATGAAAATCATGTTTTTTCCAGGCGTAATTACTTTAAAGGTCTTGTCTTTATCCTCAAATTCCAAGCGTGTACCTCCTTTCGTAACAATTGATTTGATAAAGTTGTCTGCCGTAAATGTTTCTAAGGGCGTGTTATTTTTACTATACAATGAACCTAAAACCACTGGAAATCTTGGATCATCATTGATAAATCCAACAATCACTTCCGAATTAAGTTCTGGAACAAAAAAACTACCTGAGCTTTTTCCGGCATGAAAATGTCCCAACATTGCCCAAATTCCACTTCCTGTACTCTTTAAAGCAGGAATCATTACTTGAATTCTATTCTTTTTATCAGGATCCGCATCCAATTTTTTAACGATTCCAACATGTAACCCTGCAATCGGCGGAAGTAAATTCAGTTCAGGGTGCAAAGTGGCTGAAAAAATTTCTGGCTTTAGGCCAAAAGAAGCTTTGGTTACATATTGCCCATTTTCGACCAGGTGTTCCACACCTGTGATATACACCAATCCATTAAATAACTTTCCGAAACCAGCCAAGGTAATATAGCATCCTAGTGTTACATCGGTGGAGCCACGAAAACTCATTTCCCCTGTCATTCTTCGCAACCTACTAGAAGCCAATAATGCATCTGCATGCCCCTTGAGCTCTTGAGTTAAGACCGGCACCGGAACATTCAAACTAACTGTAGTTGCAGCAGCCACTTTTCCCAATTCTGAACCCGTAATACTTCCTGGTATATTAAAGCTTGAGTCTGCACCGGTTTGTTTGACTTCCAATTCAGAATAGATATCGTAATTTATGGCTTCAACTCCCTGCAATTGGCTACTTGCATCAAGATCGCCTCTAAAAGTTTTAATGTCTTTTCCGTAGGTAACTGTAAGTGCGGCTGTTCCCGAAGACTTAGGTGCTATGACGGTAACCGCACCCATTGCATTTAATATAACCATGCCATTGGCTTTGGCTCGGTTGAGCATAAATTCCCAATCACTGCAATTGTGTCTTGAAATTAAAGTGTGTGAAAGGGTGGTTGCTGTCACTGTTTTTGTCAATCCTGCAGTAGAAAGTAAGGTAGTAATGATGTCACTATCCTTTTTCGCCTCATAAATCTCGGATTTTTTACCCACAGTCATTTTTATGGCCTTGTCCGATGCTTCTAGTAAAAGTAGATTTCGGGAAGAATAACTAAGGTAATTAGTCGAAATATCAAGGCTATGCTTGGTAATTATTCCAGAAAATACTTTGACATTTTTCTGCGCATAACCAATGGATATTTCGACATCTTTACCCGGCGCAAAAATAGCCTCTTCGCTTTCTGGGAATAGATTTTCATAGGATTTTCCTCCTAAAATTGAGATATACGCTCTAGCGATCTTATTCACCTCCAACTTAACGTGCAACTTCAAAACTACCATTCCTGTGGGCAAGGCACTTCCACCTACCTTTACCTCAAAGGAAATGACGGTTTGTAAGGAATCATCAGGGGATTTTGCCGCAGCCATGGATTATTTCTCTAGGGGTGGAAATTCGATTTGACTACCTATTTTCAAACCCCTAAATGAGGGAAGATTATTGTAAATGGCTACTTGGAGGTAATACTTAGGATCCTCATAAAAGGATTCACAAAGACCAATCAAGGTATCACCATCCTTTACAGTAACAATTCGAGTGATATCTGGGCTTTGAAATTCTCTACTAATTACCGTTTCGTCTACCTCTTCTACCAACGAAAAACCTATGTCTGCTCGGATAGGTTCACCATCCACATCAAAATAGGTATAGCTAATACTTAAGCCAAAGACTTTCCCAACAAGAATAAATTGGCCCCACTGCAATTGAACAAATGGTGGGCGGTGAGTCGCTTTGGTTGGCTTTACTGCCACTTTTAAAAAATGATCTACTGAGGCCTTTATTGATCCACCTGCCGAACTTGTAACTTTTTCAGGCTTAGTGGGTATCGCCCCTGAATTATCAATTGAAAATTCGACTTTAACAGTTTGTTTGTTGTATGCCGCATTTTTTTCACTAACCGGCATTCCCGCTGCAGAAGCAGGTTCATCACTTTTTGCCGGGAGCTGATCGTAGCTTATGGATAAGTTTTCTGGATTGAGTTGCAAGGTATAGGTACCCCCACTTAACGGTGAGCTGGGCTGACCGCTGGCAAAATTCTCATAAGCTGTGAGCTTAAGATTTCCCATTACAATTCATTCAATTTTTTAATTCGTTCCATAACTTCATGGACACACTCATCAATTATTTGTTTTTTTGCCGAATAGGTCAAGTTGACTCCCTCTTCCTTCCCCAAACTCGGAGCTGAAGATTTACCAGAAGACTCTTTCGCATCTTCCATCACCCCTTTTACCATCAACTGTTTGATTTCTACTGGCATATAATTCTAGGACATTAAAATACTAGCTATTCAAAGGAATAATCAGACCACAATCATACTTGAGAAAACTATTTCTATGGATTCTATTACAATATCTGATTTTTTTGCGTCTAATTCATCAATTTCCCATTTTACTGGAATTGCATTGTACAAAATCCAAGTCATCACAGGTGCATTATTGGGATTTTTATCCATAAGCGTCACTACAATGGTCTTTGGTGCTATAGCTACAGAACCTGATGCTGTTGAAAAACACCATAACAATAAAGGTGATGTTATAGTAGCCAATCCTCTCTTCAAAGTCAAAGAGCCGGGACTTACTCCATTCGGCAAGTGATATACTTGGCTGTTGGATCCCCCGCTCCTTACTTGCTTCACATTCAACTGTACACCTAATCCAGAAATTTGGGTAAATGCAGCGTCAGAGTCTAAACTCGCTAAAGCAGCTGAAACTAGCATTGAAGAACTAGTGGTAGTCGATGGAGCAAGTGTAACCTTGAAATTATAGGATACAGGGGGATCAGTTGGACGCAACGTGGTTGGCATGGCTTAATACATTCTCTATTACTTGAATCCTTGAACTAAATTAGTACTAAAATTTCTTATGAAATATTACTCAATAAAAGTACAGCTTCATTCTAACCGTCAAATTCTAAAATCAGGGGTTAGATTGATTTACACACCACTTCTAAATGAGTTTAAAGTTTTACGAAATTCTCAGAAATATAACTGTTTACAAATGGGTCAAATTTGATACTCTGCGGACTTGGATTTGGGAGCGTTTTCTTGTAAACCCCCAATTGATTGGTACGTGATAATTTAAAGAAACCTTTCCAAGTTGACTTCATGGGAAGCTCTTGCTTCGCTACAAATTTATAGGCAGTTAGTCCAGAATCCGTAGTAATAAGTTGGGGAGGATAAAACTCAACCCTATCCTTAAATTCACCTTCATTTTCAATTATCATTCCTTCAAACTGTCGAATTGTTTCTTCAGAAGCATAACAAATGTAAACTGGTTTGATCAAGCGATTGGTTAGAAACACCTGCTTTTGTCTTGGAACAAAACGATCAGCCAATCCACCTACAAGAGGTAAAATAGGAAAGTTAGGGTCGTGTTTAACTTTAATTATCCCAGACAATCCTGGTTTATCCAATTCTGGATCAGAAGTCCCTTCCAATGCACTCAATTGTACAGAAGATTCTAAATTATCATCGATTAAATATCGAATCTCAGGATTTGTTAAAAGAACCGTAAATGAGAAAAAATGCGGATTAGTGAATCTAAACTCAAAATCCAATTCAAAAGGATCTCTGTAAATAAGATTACTAAAATCTTTGTCAGAATTAACTGCCAGTACAAATCCCCCAGGCCTAGGCTTGAAGATCAGGTTGTAATTTTTGATTAAGAATTTTGTACGGGATGAGGGTTGAAAACTCAAATCGGTACAAATCTCACTATCGTAATACCCATGCAGAAAAACACATGAAAATACTTCAGTGAATTTGGTAACAAATCGATATGAACTTTGGTAATTATCCATCCTTTACACTAGGAAATATTTAATTAGAAATTGGAATGCTTTTCACTAAACCCGTATGATTTGAAAAGACCCAATTACTCAATACTACTATTATTTCTATTATTATCCAAGAAAGGATCATCAACATCCTTTATTATTTGATTGTCATCTACTGGCCTTCTCTCTCTAATTGGAGGTATTGAAGGATCTGATGAACTTTGCGTATCTCCCGGGTTATTCATTGTGGCATCCTGAGCATCATCCACGTTTCCAACTGAGTCTAGTGGAACTTTCGGTTTTGGCGCTCTGAAAGAACCTTGATCTTCTCCTGCTGCATAGTAAGATACTTGCTCTTCACCTGGATTTTCGGCCATATCATCTTGCATATCTTTAATCAATCCAACAGTCCCTACTGGATTCATTTCTCTAGGGATTATGGGCGGAGACTGATTACCCGACGAACCGCTATTTCCTTGTGAACCACCAGATCCATTGTTACCAGCTGGACCCGAACCACCTTTATTGTTTGATATTCCGACTGAAGGAACTACTTCACGAATCAAATTATTGGTGAAGCTCAAAAGTTTAATTTTATAAGATGCTGAAGGCATATATTTTAGCCCCAAAACACTCCAAACACTATTTAGTTCGTCAAAAGTGAAATTGACAAACTCAAAACTCAACCGTTCAACGTTTGTAGAAAGGGTAGGTAAATTAAATTTGTTAAAGACTTGCGTGCCTTGAAAAAACTCCAAAACCAATGAAATATAGCGAAGGCCTTCAAGGTAATTGGGGTCTGGAAAATTAGCTAAAAACATCACATGCAGATTGAAATGCTTGGGAGGATTAGCCCCTGCAAAAGTTTGGTAGCCACCATTTCGTATCACCCGCTCCTCATCTATATTGTGTAAAAAAAGACACAATTTGTTATCAATTTGAGAATTCAAATTACCAGACAAGTCCACAGCATTCGTTAAAATAACGACATCCTCCTGCAAATTCAATTCATTCCTAATGAATTCATTCAAGGTGGAAACTACAGAAGCTAGGACAACATGAATCATGTGAATTCTTTAATTAAGGCTTAATTGATTTCAAATAAACAAATACCATTCTACCCAAATACAAACTAAAAAAAAGGACACCGACTCCACTTAAGATCATTGGGAAAAACAACAGATCAGAAATAGACTTACTTGTATCAGTTAACCAAAGGAATAGAAAAAAAATTGGTAAGCACACTACCGAAAGAAGGAGAATAGAAATAATCACCAATAACTCTTGTAATATCGACTTTCCCATGATCAAAAATAGAAATAAATGCGTTAGAATCAAGAAATGAGGATTAAAACTAAGGATAAAATCCTTTGAAAACACGATTTAAACTTTTTGAAATCCTACCTATCAAGATTCCTGTTTTTCAAGTAAAAAAAGCGAAGTCAAATCAAAAAAAATACCCAGTACGCATCTCAATAGAACTATTGAGATTTGTACCGGGTATAGATAGGAATACCTAGCAATTATGCTGCTGCTATACTTAGTCCCTCGTGTGTGAACACAATGGTTTCGATAGCTGCCTCACTGCTTTGCGAGTTCATATCCGTTGGAGTGATTTGCTTAGCAAATGCGTGCGTCAAAGTCCAAGTCATTTTTGGTGCTCCTTGTTCGTCTAGCAAGCGAATTACAACAGTTAATCTTTCGTAAGTGTTCAAGCTGATTTTAGAAATCCACTCATAGAACTTGTTATCAGTTGTGAATACACCTTTCTTCAAAGTAATGTCACCATATTTCTTTAATCCTGGCATTTTGATTACAGAGTGTATTGGACTATTTCCATGTCTGTATTCAATAACGTCAGCATCAATATCTAGTCCTGAAACTTCCTGAAAAGGTAAATCGGTCTGATCTCCGATATCAACGGAGAAGTAGAACTTTGGTAAGGGCCAAAATTGGTCTTGTACTCCACCTGTTCCTGCGGTTGGTGTTGCCATAATTAGTATATTTTAGTAAAGTAGTTGATTATGATTTTTGTTGTTGCTGCTCAAATGTGATGACAATGAATTCAGCTGGTCTTACGATTGCAACCTTAATAGTCATTTTCATCAATCCATCTAAAATATCATTTGGAGTCATTGTTGTGCCTAAGCCAATCTCAACAGAGAATGCATCTTCTGGACTTTGACCTGCCAAAAGACCACCTTGCCACTGATTTCTCAAGAAGTTTGTTACTGTCGCATTTAACGTAGACCAAGTAGTCGTGTTATTTGGCTCAAATACAAAACCTTCCGCAGCTGACTTAATGCTTTGCTCCAAGAAAGTCATTGTTCTACGTACAGAGATGTATCTAAAGTCTTGGCTGTTTCCATCCAAAGTACGCGCTCCCCAAACTAGTACACCTTTTCCTTGGAAAGAACGAATAGCATTGATTGCCTTACCGTTCAAAGGTAGGTTTAACTCCTCTTGGGTATCACTTGTGATTTGAACACTTGCACCTACTACAGAACCTAAAGAAAGGTTAGCTGGAGCCTTAGCAACGTTGATAGAACTATCTACCATCGTGTAAACACCTGCCATAGCAGAACTTGCTGGAAGCAAATTCAAACTTTCAGCGATTGTAGTTAGAATAGAGTTCAATTTACCACTCACTACCTTTAAAGTAGCTTGCAAGGAATTAATTTCTTCTTTAGTTGAAGCTGACTCGATTTTAGCCAATTCACCTTTGATTGCAGTTGCTCTTGCTTGGTTGATACGATCAGCAGCCAAATCCTCATCAACTTCTTGAGATAGAATTTCAATTAGATCAGCAGTGTTGCTGATGTTGGTGAAATTAACATCACTAGAAGATACGATAGTGGTTTGTACAAAAGGATAGTAAGCAGCACCCCACTGAAGGAAGTTTGATCCTACACCTTCTCTGAACTGATTGATAACGTCATCGTCAGCATAAGTTCTTTCCTTAGCTCCATCATAAACGTCAAGAATAGCGAAACGGCTCTTTGTAGCATATCCGCAGTGGATTAACATCGCTTGCTGCAAAGTAAAACACTCTGCCTTAGAAAGCAAAATTGCCTCAGGGATTACCAATAGAGTAGGCTCACTGTACTTCAGTACTTGAGGTAAACCTTTACCAGTACCTTCGTCATTGAAATCTTTTGCACTTATGCCAGAATTGTAATCACCTACAGACAAAATGTAACAATCTGCTCCTCCATTTGAATAGAAGAATTTTACAGCAGAATGTAGCAAGAAGTTTGTAGTAGCATCAACGGCCAATTTGTAGCCATTTACACTAGACGCATCTGCGCTGATTTCAAATTTTACCTTTGGAGCTCCTCCAAAGAATTGCTCAAATTCCGCAAACGAGGAAATTCGAGTTGGAACGTTTGATAAAGACTTCGTTCCACGAGCCGCCTTCTGCGTATATCCCAGGAAAACTGGGACAGCTGTCCCTACCGGAACAACAGAGGAGGCAAAGGCGCTATTTTCTTCAATGTAAACGCCTGGTGTTGCTAATACAGTTGCCATAAATTTGTTTTAAAGTTTAAAATGATTTCTAATTTGGGGAATGCAAGTAAGCTAATTATTCTATCAGTTCAGAAAGAAAAGCAAAAGAAAATAATTTTTAAAATTTTTATTGGTTTTTTTTTTATTTATTTTTTTTCTCAAAGATGTGGAATTAAACTTTAAAGAGAAGTTATATAAACGATTCCATTAAGTTGAGCATAAAGGAATCACATTAATAATTAATAACAACTACCTGGCATGTTAATTTTTGATTAAATGATTCCTCACTTTTTCACCAGTCACCAAAGAAATAAGGCTTGAAGTTCAAAATAAGGCGTTTTAGATCTTGGGCCACGGTAGGTGAAGGATTATTCCTAATGGTTAAACTCCTATTGAGCCACTGGAATACTTGCGGATAATCAGCTTAAAAAATATCAACCTTAAACTGCAATTGAGGTTTAGGTTTGCAGCTAAGTTGCTTTCTAATTAGGCAATTGAAACCCCTGGATAGTGTCAAAGATTCTGTAAATACAATTTAACTACAGAATAAAACGAATTACTATATTGTAATTTTTTATAGAAAAAAAACAATTCTGATTTGATTAAGTATTTATAAATTAAAAATTACTTGAATTTTTAGCTATAAATAATCTAGCAGTATCCAAATCTGCTTGGGTGTCTATGGCAATAGATAGATGAGTCGTCTCTACCATCTGAATAGGTATTCCTCTTTCGACCAAGCGAAGTTGTTCCAAAAGTTCGATCTGCTCTAGGTGACCCTTGGGCCATTGGGTAAAAGTTTGCAAAATCTCCCGACGATAGGCATACACACCGATATGCCTCCAATAAGTAAGTTCAATCCCTTCCCTATTGTATGGAATAGCTGATCTTGAAAAATAGATTGCTCGGAAATTTTTATCCACTACCACCTTAACGAAATTGGGGTTTTGAACTTGACCAGCATCCAAAACACACATGAGGCTCGCTACCTTAACTTCTGAGTTGCTAAAAACAGCCACCAAATCCCGAAGGGTCTTCGCATCTTGAAATGGCTCATCTCCTTGCACATTTACAATCAAGTCCGCATCCACTTGATCCAATGCTTCTGCGATTCGATCGGATCCGCTTTCATGCTCTTTTTTACTCAAGATTACTTTTCCTCCAATCGCCAAAATTTGATCTTGAATTTGGGTATGGTCTGTAACTACCCACACTTCATCAAATACTCCCGTGGCTACCGTGCTTTGATAGGTACGCTGGATTACAGAAAGCCCACCTAAATCCTGAACCAGTTTGGCAGGCAGACGAGTGGAAGCATAGCGGGCAGGAATAAGTGCAGCGATTTTCACAGGTTTTAAAAATAGTGATTTAATAAAATAAGATTAAATAAATCCAATCATCCCCCTACCCTAGTCTACTATTAAATAATGTGATTAATAGTAGCGCACCTCACATTTCGGAAAGGACTCTTTAAAGGAATCAATATTTCGAGGGGTCAAACGCGTATTGAAACAGGTCAGTTTTTTGAGTCCCACTAGATCTTCCAGTGCTTTCAAGGATCTTAAATCTGTACTAGCCACATCCAAGTCCTCCAATTTCTTTAAGGTCTCAATTCCCTTTAGCGATTTGATATTCGTTCCCGACAGGTTCAACTTCTTTAAGTTGGTCAGCTTAGTTAATGCAATAAGCTCTTCAATACCTGTGTTGGATAAGTCAAGCTCTTCCAAATCAACTAAGCCTGCAATGGGTAAATAATCTATCGCTGGTAGTTGGGAAAGCTTTAAGGAAGTGAGCTTTGTCAACTGCCGTAAAGGACTCAAGACCATGATAGGTGCGTCAAAAACAGTCAACTTTCTCAAATTTGAAAAAATTGTCAGAGGCTCTAAACTCGTAAATGAAACTCTTTCTAAGGCTAAAGAAGACGCAGAAGTGAGGTGATGAAGTTCCTCTGTGGTTGGAGAAGCTGAAAGTTTATACTTTTCACTCAACACTTGCTTCCAATCTTCATCGAGCCCTTCCCACCAGCTTGCTAGGCTGTCGGATCGATAAATAATCAAAACATCTGGTCTACTTAAAAGAAATTCTGGGAATTCGATTTCCTTCACTTCGGAAGAATTTACATTCAGATAGCGAAGTTCGGGAAGGCTGGAGAGTGCTGCTATTGATAAGATGGGGCTACCCTCAAGGTCAATTCGTTCGAGCAACACATTTTCTTTTAAACCAGAACCATCCTGAACACTGGTGTTTTTTGCAGTAAACTGGCGTAGCGTCTTTACCTCCTGTATCGGGAGCAAATTGTCTATCTTTTGATTGTTAGAAACACTTATGGACGTAAGCCCAACAAACCTAACAAGGGGTATCAAGGTTTCAATTCCTGAATCATCCAAGTTAAGTTCGGACAAATTTAAAGTCTGCGTTAAGACTTCAATTTTGGGCTTTTCAATTTGAAGTTCTGGATTGATTTTGATAAGCACACTTTTCCAAGCCAAGGACAAACTCTCCCACCAAGATTGTAAGTCTTTTACATGGTGTATTAAAAGGATATCTGGATGGTTTCGAACAAATAGGGTTGCATCTTCTTGACTCACCTTTGTTTCATCAGCGGCTATTTTTTCTAAGCTTTTTAGAGAAGCAACAGGAGATAAGTCAGAGATATTGCATGCAGTGATATCCAAATGCACAAGTTTGGTCATACTTGACAATGGAGAAAGATCTTCAAAATTGGTTTCTGAAAGATCCAAAGTGATCAAGGAACCAAGTTTTGAAAGCAGTGAATAATTTAAAATGTAGTTCTTGCTCAATGACAACGTTTCCAAAACCGCTAAATCCTTGATATTCTCTATCGAATTGAAGCCACTTTCTTTTAAATCAAGGTACTTCAAATTCTTAAACTGATTCAGAACAGCAAAACTTTGAATAGCTGTATTGGATGCTTTAAATACCTGTAGGTTAGTTAGATTGACTAGCTCACTTATATCTTCAATTTGGGTATTGGAAATATCTAAATCCCTAAGCTTGTCTGAATACTTAATGAATTTTATCGCTGCTGTCGGAGTACTGGATAGATTTAAGGTTTCTAAAAAAGTAATGTTTGAGATCGGGGAAAGATCTTCAATAGCGGTATGGCTAATATCCAAAAACTTGAGATCCCTTAATTCAGAAAGAGGTTTAAGGTGCTTAATCTGCGATTTACCAGATAAATTAAGGGAATCAACCGCTACAAATTTGTAGAGCTTGCCAAGATCTACTGAATCACTTTTGGAAAGCTGAAAACGAGACTTAAAGTACAGTTTCCATTCTGGATCAAGTGAAGTCCACCACGCTTTCAACTCGTCATCACGACTGATTTTGGTAGTGTAAATACTTGCAATCTTCAGCTCTTGTGATTTTTCATCCAGGTTTACTTCAATAAACCTAGGTTTGATATTTGAGATTTTCTCTCCTTTCAAACCTGTAGCAGTAAGGGTACGGTCCAAAGAGGCTAAAAAAAATACTTGGCCATTTTCCTTCTGGCCAGGCTTAATTTCACGAATCTTGAATTTGAACTCAATGTTTTTGTAAAAAAATTCAAGGTCTCTAAAGTAAGCCGTAACATCTTTATTGGTGACTACTTTTCGATCGAAGACTAAATCATCTTCTACTTGAACCTTCCCGTTTTGGAAAATCTTCAGGTAGCTCTCACGGATGATCACATCCTTATCACGAGCGGAAGTTTGAGAATTACCAACTGTATTGAGTAGGAATTCTAAGAAACGAATCTGATCCTCCACTTTAGTGGATAGTTCAGTTAATTGTTCTGTAGAATATCCTTTTATGGTCTGTCCTTGAGCAACAAATGACAAACAAAAAAGATAAAACAGAAAAGTATACCTACTAATCCTGATCATAGATGTACTTCAATAAAGTCTCCTTATCTCCTGGACCTAATCGCATCAAATTAGAAACTAACCATCCCGTATTGAAACCTGGTCGATTGAATTGATTTACTTCAAAATACCATCCTCCGATCTGGAAAAAATGAAACTTCACTCCATTAACCGTTTCAAATCGCAGATTATCCTGCTTCATCTCAAAAAGGAAAATTGCTAAATAATCTGGTGTGTAGGAAGTTGGGGTAAATGATTCTGGATTTTCTGAGTCTTGAAAAGCCCTCCTCATATTCATGAATCCGAGCTCATGACTGAGAGGATGAAGAAAATCTTTCGCTGAGCCAACGGGCTTATTAAATAAGTTTTTGAAGGGTTCAAAGATCACCTGATCAATGACCCATTCGTAACCCAAGCCCTCAGGCTGGATCTTCATAATAAAGGTCAGCTTCTCTTTTTTACCCTTATACCAAAATACTGCATCCACTTCAGCAATCCAGCCTGGCTTGTGGAAAACCAAATATTGAGGATAGTTAGGAGAAAGAATATTGGTGATAAATTCAGATTTCAACTCGGGACTGATGCCAGAAGATTGGTTGTCAAAAAGTATGGAGACAAATCCCTTTCTTAACTTTTCATTTTGGTAAAGTGAATCGCCAGGATAAAAACGCTTCGTTCCATCTATGGATTCCTCTCCGTTGAACCTTCTAAAAAATTGGTTCATTTGTTTGGTAGAGGCGGCAAATCTACCATCATCTTTTATTGTCCCGGGGCTGCCTAAGCCTTGCCCCGAGACAATAGAGATGTAGGAAATAAAAATAGCAAAAATCAGTACGCTTTTTCTCATGCGGAAGTTTCAGTCACTCGAATATCGCCAAGCATTACGTCCCAAAATTCAATGGTACGGCCAGCAATTTGAGTTTGCTTCTTCTCTACATAAATGGTGATATCCTTTTTGGTCGTGTCCTTGTAGTTCATACCAGTTTCAATAGAGGTTCCCTCAAAGCGCTGGTAAACAGTGATCACACCTACATATCGACCATCAGGCTGTCTTTCCAAATCAGAAACATACTGGATATCGTACCAAGTGATATTTACCTTGTCGTAATTCAAGGCCATCAATCGCTCAAAGTATCTTCTCACTTTGTAGTAGGCAATCTCTTGCGTGTTTATGGAAGAAACTCCCATTTCTGCACCAGTTGCAAAAAGCTCTTCAGCTCTATCCATTACGCGGTTTGCCTCAGAAAACTGAGTTTCTTTATTTCCAATGATGGAAATGTACTTGGAAAGGTCTTTTACCTTTTCCAATGCAAGAGAGTCGATCGCTTGCTTTCTTCTTGGGCTAATATTGTCCTGAGCCATTGCTACCGTCATTGTAGCGAGAAATAGCCCTAGGATCAGAATTCCTGTATTTTTCATATGAACTGTAGTTTCGGGGATAAATTATTTTCTTTTAAGTTCCAATTCAGTCACTTTACCCCCTGCCAATCGAATATCAGAGATGTAATTCAAGTTTTTCTTGGTGTCTTTCAAGTATTCCAAATACTTCTTGATGGTCGTTGGCTCATCGTAATCTTTAACTCCACCTTCTTCATGAATAACAACCAAAATTGGGGTCTCCGGATTGGAAAACATGGCCAATACTTCCTGGATAGATTGGTTAGCGGCGGTCACATTGCTAGCTGATGCGATGGAAGCAAATTGACTTTCGAGCTTTTCAACTGCAACTTCATCTGCAGAACGAACAACTGGAGCAGGTGCTGGAGTTGGCTTTACCACTTCTTCTTTTACAACAGGTGCTGGAGCTGGCTCAACGGCCTTCTTTTTGCTTTTACAGGCACCCATAGCCAAAAGGACTAGTACTGCCATCAACATGGTTTTCCTCAAGGAAATAGCGAACATTGGATGTTTCATCGTAATTATTGGTTATTGATTTCGGTTAGGTAATCCATTTCGGATTCTTAGATACTGCAAATTAAATAAAACATTGCAAAGATTTGAGCTACTTACTCGTGTGGTCAACTTTTTTTTCATTGAGCTACTCTTGAATGAACAAGATGGCTTCGATCAAAAACAATTTACTACCCGCTATTTGAATTCTAACTACTTTAAAGACAAACAATTAGCAGGTAAATTCTACTTACAAGCGAGCATCTACTAAAGATCGATCGAGCACTCCTTTGACATCATAGATGACCTGATTCGCGTTTTTTCGCAGCGGCATGGTAGCAAAAGCATCGTGTGAAACAGCCAAAACGATTGCCGAATACTTTGAAATATCAGGAAGGACAGGACCGACTTGAATTTTAATGCCATACTCCTCCTCCACTTCTTGCGCATTGGCCCAAGGATCATATACGTCTACTCCCATATCGAAGGTTCGCAATTCATGGTAAATATCAATTACGCGCGTATTCCTTACATCGGGACAGTTTTCTTTGAAGGTAAACCCTAAAATCAATACTTTAGCATCCAAGACTTTGATATCCTTACGCATCATCAACTTGATGATTTCGGTGGCTACAAACTTCCCCATGCTGTCATTAACCCTCCTTCCAGCAAGAATTATTTCAGGATGATAGCCTACCTCCTGCGCTTTTTGAGCCAAATAAAAAGGATCTACTCCGATGCAATGTCCACCGACCAATCCCGGTTTGAATTTTAGAAAATTCCACTTCGTACCAGCAGCTTCCAAAACTTCTTGGGTATCGATACCCAACAAATTGAAAATCTTGGCCAGCTCATTTACAAAGGCAATATTGATGTCACGCTGTGAGTTTTCAATTACCTTGGAGGCTTCCGCAACCTTGATCGAAGAAGCCTTGTAAGTTCCTGCAGTAATGATGCTGCGATACAAGGAATCTACAAATTCTGCAATTTCTGGAGTACTGCCAGAAGTGACTTTTACAATCTGTGCTACGGTATGCACTTTATCTCCTGGATTGATCCGCTCAGGAGAATAGCCCGCAAAAAAATCAACATTGAACTTTAATCCAGAAACCTTCTCCAATACGGGCACACAATCCTCTTCTGTTACTCCAGGATATACGGTGGATTCATAGATGACCACATCCTCTTTCTTCAAATAGTGTCCAATGTTTTCTGAAGCCTTCAACATCGGTATAAGAATTGGGCGATTGTGCTTATCAGTTGGCGTAGGAACCGTCACAATGAATACCGTACAATCGCTCAAGTCCTTGGAATTAAAACTTGGAAATAAGCCTTTTTGACCTACTTGAGGATTGGACAGGAGCAAAACAGATGAAAGGGATGCATCCGCAACCTCTAGGGTTGCATCGTGGCCTGAAACCAGTTCTCCTACTCGCTTTTGATTGATATCAAATCCTACGACCGGATACTTCTTTGAAAATTCTACCGCCAAGGGAAGGCCAACATAGCCTAAGCCTATTACAGCAATCTTTACTTCATTTATTGGCTTCACAAGCTATTTCAATTAGTCAAATTTGATACTTGGCAAATCTTGTTTTTGATCTCCAGGGAGGTTTATTTATCAGAACACAAGTCCCAATAGATTTTTTACACTGACAAACTAAATAGTAGGTTTTCCTATTCCCTGAAATCTAAATCCTATCTTTTCCATTCGAGCAGCATCTAAGATATTTCTACCATCAAATACCGTGGCTGGCTGCTTCATCTCCGCATGTACCTGCTCCCAGTCAAGAACGACAAACTCATCCCACTCTGTTAAAATGGCCACAGCTGCAGCATCTTTGCATGCTTCATAAGCCGAATCAACAACCTGAACCAAGCTTCTATTTTCTTCACTTGAACGGGTTTCTAGGAAGTCCAAGTCCGCATAAATCTTTTCTTTA
>CANHCD010000005.1 GCA_947458795.1 Cyclobacteriaceae bacterium
CAGCCAAGTCGTAGGGCTTGGGATGTGGATTATCTCCTACGTGCACGAGCACCTGGGAGATTTTTCCCAACTGACCGCGCTGCACGTGCATCGCAGCTGTTTGGAAGTTGACCGCTGCGCGCTGCATGGAGCCCACGGCTAGGACTACGCCGTTTTCACGCACAGCTTGTACGAGGAGTTGACCCTCTTTGATGGTGAAGGTGAGTGGTTTTTCGAGGTAAATGTCTTTCTTGGCCTTGCAGGCCTCGATGGCCATGAGTGCATGCCAATGGTCAGGAGAGGCGATGACTACCGCATCCACGTTGGGATCTTGGAGTAGCTCTCGGTAGTCCTCGTAGAGTTTGGGTGCAGTGACGGTCTTGCCTGCGTCAGTGAGACCTTTTTGAACGCGTAGCGCAAATCGCTCTCGCTTGATGGCGTAGACATCCGCTCCGGCTACTACTTCTACGCCTGGGATGCGCATAAAATTGTTTAATAAACCCATGGCTTGGCGTCCTACGCCAATAAACCCAAGGCGAACGCGCTCGTGAGCAGCTTGGAAAAGAGGTGTTGGAGCAGCCGAGGCAAAAGAAAGACCAGGGAGCATACTTATTCCTGCGGAGGTCAAGAGGCTGGCGCCCAGGAATTTTCTACGTGAAAAAGAAGCAGACATAGGGTATTATGGGTTAAGGTGTCGTCAGATAAAAACTACTTTAAGGTAGCAGAAAATCTTTTTCTTTTCCCAATTTCTGCGTGGATTGTGATAAAAGGAGACAATCCCCTCTTGAGTGGCCATGGTTTTTTCCGCATCAGATGCTCGATTTTTCTCGATTTTTTGCGAGCTTTCCATAGATAAAATCAATCGAAATGACTATTCAACAGTTGGAATACCTGATCGCAGTCGACAAGCACCGGCACTTTGGGCAGGCTGCCTCCGCTTGCTTTGTCACCCAGCCCACGCTCAGTGCGCAGCTGAGCAAATTGGAAAAGGAGCTCGGGGTCATTCTTTTTGACCGAAGCAAGATGCCCGTTATCCCTACGGAGTCGGGGGTACAGGTGATTGCCCAAGCCAAGAAAGTGGTGACAGATAGCAGGGGGATTTTTGAGTTGGTTGCCCAACTGAAGGGAGACATTTCTGGGACGATTAAGCTGGGGATTCTTCCTACCCTTGCGCCCTATCTGCTGCACTTATTTATCCGAAAGTTTCTGGAGCGCTATCCTGGGATCAAGTTGGTGGTACAGGAGATGGTAACTGAGGAAATTCTCAAAAAACTAAAAAACGATGAGCTCGATGTGGGGATTGTGGTGACCCCCTTGGAGCTCCCGGGGATTATGGAGAAGCCCATGTTTTACGAGAAATTCTACGCTTATTTTTCCTCAGGTCACGAGCTACTTGCACAGCAGGAGATTGGTCCAGATCAGATCATGAAGGAAGAGCTCTGGGTTTTGCAGCAGGGGCATTGTTTCCGAGACCAGGTGCTCAACTTCTGCGATCAAAGTCTGTCGGGCCATCAAAACTTCCATTACGAGAGTGGTTCCTTGGAAGGCCTTCGCAACATGGTCAACCGCTACAAAGGGCTGACGCTTTTGCCTGAACTCGCTACTTGGGAACTATCAAAAGAGGAAAAATCCAGACTTCGACCCTTTGTCGGAGCATCGCCTACGCGGGAGGTGAGCCTCATCTTGAACCGGAGTTTTCTAAAGCAAAAGTTGGTGGAGCTGCTATTCAAAGCAATCACCGAGGCCATTCCTTACGAGATGACTTCCAAAGCCAAAGGGAAGGTGGTTCGCTTCAGTTGATGCGTTTCAGGAGGTAGCGCGCTGCTTGGGGGCCTGTTATTTTTTGACCATCGGCATCCAGGTGGAGGAGCCCGTTTTCTTGGAGAAGGTAGCGTCCTGGCATATCGCCGATCATGCCTAGCAGCTGGACTTGGGAGCTGTCTGTCTGCCCCCAGGAGATCTTCCCAGTAAACTGCTCCTCGCGTGCATCATTCAGCCCGAGGTAGTTGGTTTTTAGTTCAAAAGTACCTCCTTCGGCTAGGGTCAGCCAGATTTCTATGCCTTCGCAGTGTCCGCAAGGCAGGACGCCTTCGTAGGTACCTGCCCAGGAAGAATTGGAGTTGGCTGAGGCAGGAGGTGTTTTTTGCGCAAGAGAACTTTCTCCAATCGGAGGGGATTCATGGGAAGTTTTTGGATTGCAACAGGAAAGCAGACAGCAAGTGAATCCAATATAAAATCCGATTCTCCAGCTACCTAGTCCTTCAATGCGCATTCTTTTGGCCATGGATTGCTGACTTACACCCCAAACTGGTTGAGGTGGTGATCCAGGTGCTTGTAGAGTAGGTTGTTCCACTCCTTGGCAGTCATCGGGCCAAAGGAAGGCGATGCCTTTCCTTCGAATCCAGATTCTCCAGCTGCAAGTGTCTGCTCTACAAAAGAGATCAGTCTCACCTTCTCTTCCCCAAAGTTCTTTTCATTTTTGATTCGAAAGGCAGGAGCTGTGGGCAGGTTTTTTTTGTAAGGGACTTCATTCACCACCCCTGGCTTGACGAAAGCCTTCAAAAGAAAACGCATCAGTGGATTCGCATTGGGGTGCTTGTTTGTAAAGGCCATTTCGTAGGCTACACAGCAGTGGGCCAGCATTTGGTCTACGGACATTTTGCCCCAAAGGGCAGGGCTTTCAGGGCTTAGTTTTTCGATTCGATGGATCAATTCAGCGGTAACCGCTGGGTCAAATACATTTTTCATGGGTGTTCTTTTTAATCTAAAATTACGCGTTCTGACTTCGGATATTTTACCTCGTAGCTCAGGGAAAGTTTTTGTTGTCCTCCTGGAGCTAGTGTGATCTCCCAAGTTACGATTCCGGTTACTGGGTCCAAAACGCCCCCGCTAAGTTCGCCTGTAGTGACCTCGATACTTGAATTAACTGGTACCGGGATTTGATCCTTGACTTGCAGGGTTAAGGCCTGGGATTTGTTGTTTTTTAGCGTGATTTCATAGCCACGGCTTTCGGTGATGTTGGAGCCGATGGTCCGTTTTTTGGAAAACTGGTCTACTTTCTCGCGCTGCATCACGATGGATCGGTCCCGACCCATGGAGATTTGGAGGGTGTCTTGGAGCGCAGCTGGGTTAAGGATGGATCTACCCACAAAGCCATCTTCGAAATACAGGTTGCTCTCTCCTTCCAAGAGGTTATACTGACTCCAGTCGGCCATTTCGGCCAAAAGAAAGGCGTCCTTTTCTAATTTTGGAATAGCCGTATAGCGGTAGGTAGCTGGAATTTCGTAGGTTTTCAAGTCCACAAGAGTTCGCTCCCCATTGGTTTTGATGGAGTAGGGCTCGGCGACTTGAATTTCCACGGTCGTTTGGTTTTCGACGAAGGAGGTCATCAGTGGAGCTGCATCCATGGAGGCACCTAATGCCTTCTTTTCCATTTGCCGGTAACCTCCTGTGACGACTACCTCAGATAGCATTTGGGTATCTTGCATTAAGGTTACATTCAAACTAGATCTTCCTTGGATAGGCAGTTCCTCCATACGCATCCCGACAAAAGAGAACACCAACGTTTTGGCTGTTGTAGGTAAGGTCAGTGAATACCTGCCTTCCAAATCAGTGGTAGTTCCGATTGTGGTGCCTTTTACTAAGACTGCAGTACCCGGAAGGGGTTGTCCTTGCTCATCTAGGACCAATCCGCTAATTGAGCCGGGTGTTTGTGGGACTGCAAACTTATTGACTGTAGTGTATCGGGCATAGTTGAGTTCCCACTTGTCGATAATTGGCGCCTGCCCTCCTTGGTTGGGGTTGGCATTCGAAAAGCGGAGCTTGACATTTTTCCAATCTGCTCCTGTATTTTGGAATACCTCTGCCTTGTACTGCAGTTGAAGTGGCTCGGTGATGGATTTGACGCGTACATCGTATTTAGGATACCAACCTGCATTAGATACCAAGTAATTGATTTGGAAGGTGGCCGGACCGGCGTTGGTTGCTTTTACACGGATTCTGATTTCAGCTTTTGCTTTATCGTCGCTTTGTTGCAGCGCATAGAGTTGATTCCGAAGGGCCTCAATTTCCTGGTCATTCGCAGTAAGCTGCGCATTGATTTGCAATTCCTCATTGGCAATTTTGGTGTGTTCGGCGTCAAAAAAATCCAAGGTGGTTTTGAGCGCAGTCATGCTCGTGCCCGCCTGGCTGCTACCAATGCTTTTGTTGGCCGAAAGTACGCTCATTTTAGTACCAAGCACTTGAATCCGATTGCGCAAATTGCTTTGGCGTTTTTCGATTTCAGCGATTTCTTTTTCCAGTGCTATAGCTTTTTCTCCTTCCTCTTTTTCGTGGAGAAAATCTAGGCGCTTGTTGACCGCCTGTATGATAAAGTTGCCCTGCCCCTTCACTTGAATGCTTTTTTCATCCAGGAACGGAGAGAGCCCCTTGACCAGTAGCACGGATTCTCCTGCGGGAAGGGAGCCTGTTGCCGATTCAAATACTTGTGCGCCAGACAAGAATAGCGTTACCTCTTTGATCTGGTTGGTAAGCATCACTTCCTTGAGGTCTTGTGCGAATCCTTGGAGGGCGTAGCTGCCTAGAAGGAGGAAAAAAAGTAGTCTTTTCATGTGGCGTAGAGTTGGTATTAAATCAAACAATTTAGTTAGGCAAACGCAAGGCTTGGCCTTTAATTCTTTGAAGACGTAGAAAATTCCCTTGAGGTTTGCCCATGATGATTAGTTTTGTGTTGGAAACCCGCACTGCATGACTCTTTTTCAAAGCATTCTGATTGCCATAGTAGAAGGACTTACTGAATTTCTACCCATTTCTTCCACGGGCCACATGATTTTGGCCTCCACAGCCATGGGCATTCACGAGGATGAATTTGTAAAGACCTTCGAAGTATTCATTCAATTGGGCGCCATTTTGGCCATTGCCTTGATGTACATCAAGCGGTTCTTCCGAAACTTGACTATTTATTTCAAGTTGATTACCGCATTTCTTCCCACGGCGGTAGTTGGTTTTTTGGCTTACGACTACATCAAAGCCTACCTATTTAATCCCATCGTCGTGTCGGTTTCTCTTATTTTGGGAGGGATTATCCTAATCTTTATCGATAAAAAAGTCGCTGCTCAAGGCAGCACCGTGGTGGAGGTTGAAGATATTTCTTACAAAAACGCTTTCTTTATCGGCCTCTGCCAGTGTCTATCCATGGTGCCGGGCACTTCTCGCGCCGCAGCCACGATTATTGGCGGGGTATTTAATGGCTTGGACAAAAGACAGGCTACCGAATTTTCCTTCTTGCTTGCCGTGCCTACCATGCTTGCCGCTGGGGGATATGATCTCTTGAAAGCAGATCTAGCCTTTACGAGCGAGCAATTGATGCTGCTGGGAATTGGCTTTGTTGTGGCTTTTGCATCGGCTTGGGGAGCGGTGAAACTATTTTTGACGTACGTCTCTACCCATGGCTTCAAGGCCTTTGGTTGGTATCGCATCGCCCTTGGGATTTTGTTCTTAATCTTTATGTGGGGAGCTGATTTGTAGGCTTTTTTTTAGTCAACAGTTAGCAGTCCACGGTCCACAGCCCACTGTCTTAAATTTTTATCATTTTTCCTTCTTTTGGGACTCTTGAGGAGGTTCTTCCTCAAATTGGATTCTCCTTATAAACTAAAAAGCCCTTTTTCATTTCGAAAAAGGGCTTTTTTGATAATTACTTTAGATGGGCGGTGGACTGTGGTCTGTTAGCCGTCGACCTAATTCTGCGGATTCCATTTCCAATCCGATAAACAGCTTACTTCCTGTTTTTCACATACTTTTCTAGCCAGCTGTCCATTTCCCAAAGGGTGTGGAGGATGGATTCTTTGGCTGCATAGCCATGGCTTTCGTGCGGAAGAAGTACCAGTCTAGTGGTAGCTCCATGTCCTTTGAGGGCATTGTAGTAGCGCTCGGATTGGATGGGGAAGGTACCCGAATTGTTGTCTGCCTCCCCATGAATGAGGAGTATTGGAGTCTTGACCTGATCTGCAAAAGAGAAGGGAGACATGTTGAAATACACTTCTGGGGTCTCCCAATAGCTTCGCTGCTCGTATTGGAATCCAAATGGAGTCAGGGTACGGTTGTAAGCGCCACTTCTAGCGATGCCTGCGGCAAAGAGCTGGGTATGGGAAAGCAAGTTGGCGGTCATGAAGGCACCATAGGAATGTCCGCCCACTGCAATTCGCTTGCGGTCTCCAATGCCCATGTCCACCACCTTATCGATGGCTGCTTCTGCATTGGCTACGAGTTGCTCAATAAAGAAATCGTTGGGTTCCAGTTCTCCTTCCCCTACGATAGGCATTTCGGTTTGGTCCATGATCGCATAGCCACGGGTTACCCAATACAGTGGAGAGCCCCAGCTAAGGCGGGTAAAGGTGTACTTGGATCCTCTTACCTGTGCTGCATCGGCTGCGGACTTGTACTCTCTTGGATAGGCCCACATGAGCACAGGAAGTCGCCCATCACGACTAGGATCATATCCTTCGGGGGTGTACAAGACGGCGGAGAGGTTGAGGCCATCTTTCCGAGGGTAGGTGATCAACTGCTTTTTAATTCCTTTGAGCGTAGGATAAGGATCTGCAAAAGCCGTAATCTGCTTGGGAGCAACTCGCTTTTTGGTGTTGACCAACCAATAGTTGGGACTCATGTCTGTACTCTCTTTCAGGGTAATCAAAAGGGAGCCTTCCTTATTGAGTACTTTTGTTACTCGTTCGTAGTAAGGCGCTTGGGAGCGCCACAAGATTTTTTGCTCCTTGGTGCTGGTATTGAAGGTGGATAGAAATGGCATGCTTCCCTCTGGACTACCCCCTTCTGAGGTCATCAATACTAGCTCCCCATTTCTGTGGAGCACTTTTCTTCCGTAGGCATTGTCCATTAACAATGGGCTACCCGGATCATTGTACAGGTCGTCGGAGGAGCGCTCAATGATCGTTCGAGGAGCTTGACTTGGGGCTCCTGGCTGGAATACGGATACTTTTTCGGTACGGCTTGCCGACCAACGCTCGCTGAGCAAGGCAAAATTATCGTCCGACCAGCTGATGCCACCAAATCGCATGGCGGTACCTACTAGCTTTTGCTTTTCGCCTGTAAAGGGTGCCATCAAGGTGAACACGATGTCCCGTTCGGCCACTTTAATTTTTGGGTCGCCTTTGTCTTGTGCTTCTGCCCAATACAGGGTAGCAGGAGCATCTGCTCGCCAGTTGACATTTCGAATTCCGCTGACAGTGGCATCAAAGCCAGTTGGCCTCACCTCATCTAGCGGAAGTTGTGCCAGGGTTTTCAAGACTGCGCCTTGGCTGCTCCAAATTTCTACAGTGTAGGGAAATCGGTCCGCAGGGACGAGGTAGGAGAAGGGTTTTTGAATGGACTCGACCAAGAGGTAATTTTTATCGGGGCTGAGGAGCATGGATTTGATCATGGCGGGTTTTCCCACTGCCGTACTGCTGCCGTCAAGCTTGATGTGCATTAGTTGGGAATCCATAAAATAGGCAAACAAGGCCTCATCGTGGGGATTGGCAAGCAAATCCTGGTAGGTGCGGCTAGGAGCAGCTTTACCTGAGGTTTCTTGGATGGTTGGTCCGGCGGGAGCGACTGGTGCCGAAGGAACTTTTCCTCGAGCGGGATTTACCGCTTTGATAAGAAGGCTATTGTCTGCTAGCCAGGCCATGGAGTTTCCCAGAACTTGGTTGAGGATAGGTCCAGTGACTGCTTTGGCAGTGTAGGTACTGAGGTCGACTATCCAGAGGCTGATGCCTTTGGCTTCGGTTTGGGTAAAAGCCAAGTAGCGCTCATCCATGGAGAAGGTAAAGCCAGACATTTTCGCTGGGGAAGGAAGTCCAGTCACCTGTATTTCTTCTCCAGTGGCTGTTTTTTTGATTTTCAAGTTGATATATCCACCTGCTCGACTAGGGCCAGAGGTACTCGGATTTATTCGTAGCCCGGCAATACGAAGCTCTGGCTGAGCCAAGTCTTCGATGGAAGGAGATTCTGTTCGTTCCAGGAGTAGCATGAAAGAACCGTCCTTGGAAAATGTGACTGCCGGGGTGGAAGGCGCATTGACTAGGTCAGCAATGGCTGCCGGGGGAGTTTGATAGGAACTTTGTGCAGATACAGCCGAACTGATCAGTAGCAAAAAGCCCAGAAAGAGGGAAGAAAGGGAGGCTATTTTCATAGATAAAGCGAGTGAGTAACAAAAGCAATGTACTAGAATAAAGCTTTTCTTAAAACAGGGAAATTAGGAACGGCAAAAAAAAGGCCCAACATCAAGTTGGGCCTTTGAAGAATTGGACTGGGTAGGGTTATTTCCCTTTCGCTCCCAGAGATACCATTGCACATCGGAATCCAATGTGGTTGGTGGAGGAATCTTGATGCATGAATCGGCGTGCTCCTGGGGCTAGCCAGTAGGTGACATCTTTCCATGAACCACCTTTGTACACACGGATGGAGTCATTGAATAAGGAAGTTCCATAGGCTTCTTTTTCGTCATAGACGCCATCTTTACGAAGTGGATTGAGGTCATCCGCATCCTGGAAGGAAAGTGGACGGTAGACATCATACACCCATTCGTTCATATTTCCTGCCATGTTGTATAAGCCAAAATCATTAGGTGCCATGTCATACACATTGGAAGGGATGATTTCACCGTCGTTGGTTTGGTCACCTGCGATACCGGCATAGTCACCTCTTCCACGCTTGAAGTTGGCTAAGAAATCACCTTGCTTGGCGCCTTTTTTACCTCTACTGTCGTAAGGATTTCTTACTCCTCTACCATCCCAAGGGTAAATACGTCCATACTCTTGGTTTTCGTCTAGGTATTGAGTTCCAATCATGGCCTTGGCAGCATATTCCCATTCCGCCTCGTTGGGAAGTCTAAATTCAGCAATCACTACACCAAGCTCGATCAATTGGGATCGGGTAAGTGTTGTGTCCATTTTTCGTTCCTCAATGACTACCTTTTGTGCGTAGGCTGTTCTCCACTTTGCGTAAGCATCTGCTTGGCTCCAAGATACGCCGGCTACTGGGTAAAAATTGAAGCCTGGGAACCTGAAGTAGTAGGACTCATAAACGTCATTAAAGGACATGGCACCACGCCATACTTTTTCGGAAGGCTCAAGCTTGTCCATGGAATCTTTGCTGACTTGCTTTTTCATGTCAAATAAAAATTCCTTGTAATCGTTGTTGGTCATCTCGGTTTCATCCATCCAAAAGGTAGAAATGGAGACAGTTCTTTCGAGATTGTCACGGAAAGCCATTACATCTTCTTCCTGTGAGCCAAGGATGGCTCTACCGCCTTGAATCAATTTTAAGTTGGGGCCAGGAAGCTGTTCTGCATCCCTAGACACAAAAAATTGGGTGGAGTCTTCCACGTCGAAGGAGAAGTCTGCACCAGTGGTTGGGCTTTTTTTGCCAGGATCGCCTGCAGTTCTTCTGCCGTACGAATTGTTTTTCTGGCAAGAGGATAAAATGGCACTTGATATAAGTAGTAGGGCGATGGCCCAGCTCCTACAGTTGTTTGGTAGACGCATAGGTGGTAAGTGTTTGGTCTATTTCTGTTGCTAATATACAAGGACTTAGGTAATAGCACCAAAGCCGTTTTAAATTTGTTGTTTATTTGAGTCTTGTTTACATAGAGAAAATCAATTCATCTTGTAGTAAATGCATGCTAACAGTACTATTTTTTTTAAGTGATTTCTTCACTATAATTTACTTAAATCATCATTCACAGGTTAAATAGACTGTGTATTGCCTCTCCCAGTTGATTGTACAAGGTATAAGCTTAGGGAATTTTCATTTCTCTGAGCAAATGCTGTGCCTTTTGTATACTAAGCACCTGATCTACGCTGAGAATCAAACGATTTTTATGTTCTTTTATTTTACAAGACTTGGGATGTTGTTGTACAAATTTCATCATGTTCCCAAAAACGGATGAATTGTAGAAAGACTCTTTGCTCGAGGGAAGAAGGTAGCATTTCATCTGAGAAGCTTTGAGCACCAACTTTTCTATTCCCAACTCTTCGGCCTGCCAGCGCAAGCGGACAGTTTCCATGAGATCTTGAACGGCCTGAGGAGCTGGACCAAATCGATCCTGTAGCATCTGACCAAATTGATCTAGTTCTTCTTCTTTTTCAAGACCGTCCAACTTCGAATACAGTCCCAGACGCTCGCTGATGTTGCTCACATAGGACTCTGGAATTAAGAGTTCCAAATCCGTTTCAATCGTGCAATCTTGAACCAGCACGCTTACTTTTTCTTTAAGGTCCTCCTCAAATAAGGCGGCAAACTCGTTTTCCTTTAGTTCCTGCACGGCCTCGTCCAAGATCTTGTGGTACATCTCAAATCCCAGGTCGGTGATAAACCCGCTTTGCTCGGCACCCAAGAGATTCCCCGCTCCTCGTATATCCAAATCTTTCATGGCCACCTTGAAACCATCGCCCAGGTCAGAAAATTCCTCCAGGGTTTGAAGTCGCTTCCGTGCTTCGGCAGTAAGTCCCGATAGCGGACTGGTGAGCAGGTAACAAAAGGCCTTTTTATTGCTTCGCCCCACGCGACCGCGCATTTGGTGGAGGTCGGAGAGCCCAAACATGTGTGCCCGGTTGATCAAAATCGTGTTTGCATTCGGAATATCTAAGCCCGACTCGATGATGTTGGTGGACACCAAGACATCGTACTGGTGGTTGATGAAGTCCACCATGATTTTTTCCAACTTATCTCCATCCATCTGTCCATGGGCACCGATGACGCGTGCATCTGGCACCAATTTCAAAATTAGGTTGGCAATGCTGTCAATCTCTCCCACCCGGTTGTGCACAAAAAACACCTGCCCTCCTCGTCGCAATTCGTAGGAGACCGCATCACGGATGACTTCCTCCTCAAAAGTTTGCACCTCTGTAGTTACCGGCTGCCTGTTGGGTGGAGGAGTGGCGATGATTGAGAGGTCACGCGCGCCCATCAAAGAAAAATGGAGGGTACGCGGAATTGGGGTGGCAGTCAGCGTGAGCACATCTACATTGACCCGTAGGTTTTTGAGTTGGTCCTTTACTTTGACCCCAAACTTCTGTTCCTCATCGATGATGAGTAGTCCCAGGTCCTTAAACTCGATGTCTTTGCTCACAATTTTGTGCGTGCCGATCAGGATATCAATCTCCCCAGAGGTCACCTGCTCTTTGATGACCTTGATGTCTTTGGCAGACCGGAATCGGTTGAGGTAGTCCACCTTGACAGGGAAATTTTCAAGACGTTCGGACAAGGTTTGGTAATGCTGCATGGCCAAGATCGTGGTGGGCACCAAGATGGCTACCTGCTTTCTGTCATTGACTGCCTTGAAGGCGGCACGGATGGCTACCTCTGTTTTGCCAAAACCTACATCCCCGCACACGAGACGATCCATGGGATACGATTTTTCCATGTCTGCCTTTACGTCTGCCGTTGAAGCAGCTTGGTCTGGCGTGTCCTCGTACAAGAAGGAGGATTCCAGCTCCACCTGCAATACCGAATCTCTTGAAAAGGCAAAGCCTGGGGCAGACCGGCGTTTGGCATAGAGTGCTATCAGGTCTTTGGCAATGTCCTTGACCTGTTTTTTGACCCGTGCTTTTTTATTGTCCCAGTCCGGAGAGCCTAGTTTGGACATGGAGGGCGCTTGTCCTTCCTGGCCTGAATATTTCGAAATCTTGTGTAGCGAGTGGATGTTGACATACAGCAGGTCATCGTCTCTGAAAATCAATCGAACCGCTTCCTGCATGTTGCCACTGACATCTACTTTTTCTAGTCCTGCAAATCGCCCCACCCCATAGTCCACATGGACCACATAGTCACCGGGATGTAAAGCCTTAATTTCTTTGAGGGTGAGGGCCTTTGAGGCGGTGGATTTACTCTTGGATTTGTAGCGGTGAAAACGCTCAAATAACTGGTGGTCGGTGTAGCAAACGAGTTTGGCCTGCTTGTCGACAAAGCCCTCACGGAGACTGAGTAACAGGCTTTGCACCTGTAGGGTAGGGTCCAATTCCTGAAAAATTCCCTGAAGTCGGTCGATTTGCTTCTCGTTCTCTGCCACGATTAGGTTGAGAAAGCCTGTCTTTTCATTGTCTCCCAAGTTGGCAACGAGCAAGTCAAAATTCTTATTGAAGGAGGGCTGTGGCTGGCTCTCCCAACTGACTTTGGTGGCTTTTTTCAAGTAAAATTGCCTGCCAAATTCTACTATAGAAAACTTTTTTGCGGCCTCGACAAAATCTGCTCCCTGCTCAAACAGCTGTTCGGGTTGGAGGACTAGGGCCTCCTTCTTAGTTGAACCAGCCATCTGACCAAAAGCTTGTGCAGCTTTTTGGAAGCACTCGTCCATCACATCCAGTGTAAGCTGGTAGTCCTTTATCCAGAGGATGGCTTTCTCTGGCAAAAAACTGAGGAAAGACTGCCGCACTTCCTGAAGAAGGCGGGTTTGAACATTTGGAATGAGCGAAATAAAAGGGACTGACTGTAGCGAAAGTTGTGTTTCTGGATCGAAGGTGCGGATGCTTTCGATTTCCTTTCCCACTAATTCCAGTCGGTAGGGGAATTCATTGCTAAAGGAAAAGACATCCAAGATTCCACCACGGATGGCAAATTGCCCGGGTTCATAGACGAAGTCTGTTCGCTCAAAGTCATAGGTGGAGAGAATCTCAGTAACAAACTCCATGTCAACAGCTTCTCCAACCCGTGCTGTAAAGGTATTTTCTACGAGCGAACGTTTGTTGATGACCTTTTCATAGAGCGCCTCGGGATAGGTGATCACGATGCGAGAGCCACCCTTGGATTCCAGTAGCTGGTTGAGGAGTTCGGCCCGCTGCAGTATGTTTGCATTGTCTACCTCCTCGTATTGGTAGGGGCGCTTGTAGCTACTTGGGAAAATGCCTTGATCTAGGTTGCCCAATAAATTTTGGAGATCCGAATTTAAATAGGCTGCTTCCTCCTTGTCTTGGGCAATGACCAAATGAAAACCACCCTGCTGCGCAAAGTAGGCTGCCAATAGAACCATGTCTAAGCTACCTGAAATACCTTTTACCTGCAGTTGGAAAGGAGCCCCGGCACTTAATTGGTGGGCTAAAGTTTGAAAAATTGGATCTGACTGGTAAATGGAGAGAAAAGAAGGTCTATCCACAAAGGGCTGGTTTAGGAGATTGAAGGCTGTAAATCTAGGTTTTTTTGAGGGATTCCTTTGGAATACAACTGAAATTGACATTTTTTGAACTAAGCCACGCTAAAAATGTTTTTCACTCGATGAGACAAACCCCTCCCTCGAAAACTTGGTTCCAAAAGATAGAGAAGCAACATCCCTACGAGACCTTGCTGTACTTGGCGATGCTTGGAAGCGGCATTATTTTCTTGTTTCTGGCCCTGTCCTTCTTTTTTTCTGGGAGGGAATACCTCCAAGGATTAAATGAGCAGGTGCCATTTGCCTTTATGGTATCCACTTTTCTACTCGTACTTTCTGGGTATACGGCGGTAAAAATGCGTCTTCATTACCAGGAAGAAAACATTGACAAACTGTATAGTTCTTTGAAATCCACCTTTGTTTTGGGGCTTTTATTTATAGCCTTTCAAATTTTCGGCTGGAAGGAGCTCACGGATAGAGGGATCAATTTTACGGGGATTCCCAGCGGCTCGTTTCTGTATGTACTTTCTGGAATCCATGTGCTCCACCTCCTTGGGGCGATGACTTTTGCAGTTATCCTTTTGGTTGAATTTCGAAAAGCACAACAGGATGTCGTGCGAAGGCTAGTCTGGGCAACCAACCCCTATGAAAAATTAAGAATCCGCTTGTTTACTGTTTATTGGCAGTTTATGGATGCGGTTTGGCTTATTTTATTTCTCCTATTTGTACTTAGCTTCTGATGCAAATCAACCTTCAAACGGCCGTGGAAAAGTCTCACCTTCAAGTAAAGGAAGGTTTTACGGAATCCTTATTTGCAAAGCTTGCCCCTCCCTTTCCGCCCGTCAAGGTGCTCCGATTTGATGGCTGTAAGGCCGGAGATACCGTAGACTTGGAGTTGAATTTTATTTTTTTCAAGCAAAATTGGACCAGCAAAATCACAGAAGATCACTTCGATGCGAAGGAATTTCTATTTGTGGATGAGGGCATCGTCCTGCCTTTTTTCCTAGGGAAGTGGAGGCATTGCCATCGAATCTTGGCGCAGCCATCTGGAAGCATAATTAGTGATGAAATTGAGTTTGAAGGAGCCTATGCCTGGATGACTCCCTTGCTCTACCCCATTTTATGGCTTCAATTTTGGTACCGAAAGCCCATCTACCGCAAGTTTTTTAGAGCGGGTTAGCTGCTGAGAGGTGGGCACAATTCTTGATTTGGCAGTCCCCATACAGCACTAGGGAGTGACTGGTAATCGTGGAATCGAACTCCCTGCTCATGCTTTCCTTAATTTCGGTTAGCCTGGGGTCCGAAAATTCACGAATCTTTCGACACTGGTTGCAGACGTGGTGATCGTGATGGGTGTAAGTTAGGGCTTGCTCGTAGAGGGCTACCTTATCTTTAAATTGATGTTTTACGGCGAGTCCACTTTCCACTAGTAAATCCAAGGTATTGTAAATGGTGGCACGGCTGATGGTGTAGCCCTTGTTTCTCATTTTTAAAAACAGCCCTTCCACATCGATATGCTCGTCTTCGGGGAGAAGGTACAATTCATCCAAAACGGAATACCGCTCCGGCGTTTTTCTGCTTCCTTGCCGAAGGAGGAAGTGTTCAAAAATCTTTTTTGCTTTTTCAATTAATGCGGTGTCGGCCATCTCCAAAGGGTTGAGGGATAAATATCTACTTTTCTTGAGGCTTTGGCAAGGAAAGAAGGGAGATCTTCCAAGCAGAATTCTTGGATTTTTTTTGACCTGAGGGGGAAAAATTTCGTACTTTATAGGAATAGATTCGTGAAGGAGATGAAGCTGAGATCCCTGTTTTTATTTGTGCTTTTACTAGCTGTGCTGCCTCTGCGAGCGCAGGTGCCTGGATTTTTTATTACGGGTGACCAAAAAAAGGTGAAGGTGCCTTTTTTAGCTTCCAATAGCCTGATTCTTCTGCCTGTCTCCATCAATGGGAGTTCCCCGATGTATTTCTTGTTAGATACAGGGGTAAAGGCCAACCTCCTCTTCAGTAAATCCAAGGGGGATTCCTTGGGATTGAGCTATTCGCGGCGCGTGGGAATGGTGGGAGCGGATGGGAGTACGACTGTTTGGGCACGCGTTTCCCCTACCAATACGCTTGGTTTGGGGGGAGTAGAAGGCAGGTTACAGAGTTTGCTGGTATTGGAGGAAGATTTTCTAGAGCTGGAGTCGGTGATCGGCATTCCTGTCTATGGGATTTTGGGCCACGAATTTTTCAAGCACAATGCGGTAAAGATCGATTACGATCAAGCGATCCTCACCTTTTATAAGCCAGAGGGCTTGGCCTGGAAGTCCCCCTTGTACCGTAGACTACCGATGCAATTGGAAGATGGCAAGGCCTACGTCAACGTGAAGGTCCATCAGAAGGAAGGAGCAACTATTCAGGCAAAGGTGCTGGTGGACACGGGGGCAAACCATGGGCTTCTGCTCAACCAAGAAACGTCTTCCGAGATAAAACTTCCCGAGCAACGTATTGAAACGCAGCTCGGGCAATCTCTTGGAGGTGTGCTTTACGGGGAATTGGGTAGAGTAGAACGCCTCTCGATGCGGGGCCTGTTTTTCCAGCAGGTAATTACCTCCTATCCCGAACCCAGCACATTCAGTGCGCTCATTCAAGCTAGTGGAAGGCAAGGGAGCCTGGGAGCTGAGGTACTGGGGAAAACCAAACTTATTCTGGACTACCCTAGGAATGGATTTTATGTGCGGCCTGGTTCCACTTTTTACCAACCCTTTGAGTTTGACATGAGTGGAATGGTGGTTAAAAAAAGGCTTACCAAAGAGAAGCGCTGGTACATTGGAGATGTTCGTGAAGGCTCCCCGGCACATTTGGCAGGAGTACTTCCCTTTGACGAAATCTTAGGCATCGATTCGGTGCCTGTACTGATTTGGGAGATGGAGCAGCTGGTGAAATTACTCCGTTCCGAGCCGGGCAGAGTTGTGGTGCTTGATTTGAGGCGCTACTCCTCCCTCGATGCCACGCAATTCGTTGACCTTCAGGTTCGGCTGCAACTGAAAAAGCAGATTTGATTTTTCTGTAGGCAAAGAAAATTTGGATAACTTTGTACCTTAACACAACGAACCAGTAAAAATTCCGTGTAACTCCTCGATTTAACCAATAAACAACATGAAAAAAATCTTAATTCCCGTAGGCATCCTTCTCGTGCTAGGCATTTTAATCTATTCCAAGGCAGTAGGGACCTATAATCAATTTGTACAACTAGAAGAAGGCATCAATGGCGAATGGGCTGAGGTACAAACGCAATACCAACGAAGAACTGATTTGATCCCTAACTTGGTAAGCACCGTCAAAGGCTATGCAGAATTTGAGCAGGAAACGCTTACTGGCGTAGTAGAAGCTCGCTCTAAGGCTACATCTGTTCAGATCGACCCAACTAACTTGACTCCAGAAAAGCTTGCTGAATTTCAACAAGCACAGGATCAACTTTCTGGCGCTTTGAGCCGCTTGTTGGTGACTGTTGAAAAATACCCAGACCTAAAGGCGAATCAAAACTTCTTGGAGCTTCAGGCACAATTGGAGGGAACAGAAAATAGAATCGCTGTAGCGCGAAGAAATTTTAACGAATCCGTGAAGGGCTACAATTCTACTTTAAGAGTGTTCCCTAACAATCTCTTTGCAGGTTGGTATGGCTTCGTAGCCAAAGGATATTTTGAAGCCGTTGCTGGCGCTGACAAAGCTCCATCAGTTCAATTCTAAGCGCATGGCATCCAAACTATTTTCTCCAGAGCAGAAGGCAGAAATCGTTGCTGCAATTAAAGCTGCAGAAACTCAAACCTCTGGAGAGATTCAAGTGCACATTGAAAGTACCTGCAAGGGTTCTGTTCTGGACCGTGCCGCGAAGGTTTTTGAGACGCTCAAAATGCACCAAACTAAGGATAGAAATGGCGTTTTGGTATACTTAGCCGTAGAAGATCATAAATTTGCAATTATAGGAGATGCAGGCATCAATTCAGTGGTGCCTGCAGACTTCTGGGAGAGCACCAAAGACCTGATGGCGAGTCATTTTCGACAGGGCAAGTTTACTGAAGGACTCATTGAAGGCATTCACCATGCTGGGGATCAGTTGAAAACCCATTTTCCATACGATCACCAAGATGACCAAAACGAACTATCCAATGAGGTATCTTTCGGCAAGTAAGCTAGTAGTAGTACTCGCTTTATTTCTTCTTCAAGGCCTTGCTTTTGCGCAGGACTTTCCTGCAGCCCCTAATCCTCCTCGTCTAGTAAATGATTTTACGGGAACGCTAAGTGCTGACGAAGTAAATCAACTTGAACAAAAGCTGCTTGCCTATTCGGACAGCACCTCCACACAGGTATCTATCGTCCTTCTAGGATCAGTAGGGGTCTACGAGATTTCTGATTATGCCTTCCAATTGGGAGAGCAATGGGGTATTGGAGGCAAAGGCAAGGACAATGGCATCCTCATTTTGGCAGCGATGAATGACCGTAAGGTCTTTATCGCTACAGGAAGAGGGATGGAAGGGGTTGTACCCGATGCCTTGGCCAAGCGCATCGTCAACAACTTGATTCTTCCTAATTTTAAGACGGAGGCCTACTACCTAGGTTTGGATGAGGCCACTACCATGATCTTTAAGCTGGCCTCTGGCGAGTACAAAGCAGATGAGGTGATGTCGGATGGGGAAGACAATCCTATTTTGGGTATTCTATTCCTCCTCTTCTTTATTTTTATTTTTGTGGTCTTGCCGATCATCAAAAACCGGAAGGATAACAACAACCACATGGGTGGTAAAGGTGGAGGAATTGATTTTTGGACGACACTCCTTTTGGCAAATGCGTTAGGTGGAAGTGGTAGAGGAAGCGGTGGCTCTTTTGGAGATTCTTCTTCAGGGGGTAGCTCCTTTGGTGGCTTCGGCGGTGGCTCCTTTGGTGGAGGCGGTGCTGGAGGAAGCTGGTAATATCCTACCTATTCTCATTAGAAATTAAGGCGGACAAGGCCTCTTGAATGAGGTCTTGTTCGAAGCCTTTACTCATCAGGTACTGCGTGACCAGGTATTTTTTTTTGTAAGCGTCTTTTTCTTTGGTTTTTTCCCACTTTTTTTCTGCCTCCCGCTCGAGGGTAGCAAAGTACTCGTCTCCATCAATTTCTGACAAGCCCAGTTGAATGAGCGCCGAACTTATTTGTCGAAGTTTCAGCTCCTGACTAATTCTCCCTTTCCCCCATCTTTTGATCCGAAATTTCCCGCGGGCATAAGATCTCGCAAAGCGCTCCTCATCCACAAATCCACTAGCCTCCAATTCGGCAAGTATCGTCTCCACGGCTGGGCCTTGAATCCCTTTTTCAAAAAGTTTTCGCCGCAATTCCCAGACACAGCGTTCCTGGTAGGAGCAATAGGTTTCCAATTTGCCCCTTGCCTCTTCCAGACTCCAATTCTTTTTTGGTGTCTGCTCTCCGTTATTTCTTCCCCAACTGGACATTTTTGGTAATTTTGAAGCAAATTACCTTTCGCTCAAGTTTTTTCAAACCTAAAAAAAGAGATTCTACACATGAGAAAGAAAATAGTAGCCGGCAACTGGAAGATGAACCTCAGCTTTGAGGAGGGACAGCAACTCACAAGTGAGCTTGTCAATATGTACAAAGACGAGGCTATCAAGGATGTGGTGGTAGTCCTCAATCCACCCTTCCCACACCTGTATCCGGTCCAGAGATTGGTAGGCGACACGGCTGGAATTTTTGTGGGAGCACAAAACTGTTCTGACAAAGAGGCGGGAGCCTTCACTGGGGAGGTGTCCGCCAAGATCCTTGCTTCTTTTGGAGTATCGTATGTGATTTTGGGCCATTCCGAGCGCCGAGAATATTTCAAGGAGGACAATACCCTTCTCGCCACCAAGGTCAACCAAGCCTTGGCTAATGGCCTGACCCCAATCTTTTGTTGTGGGGAGTCTTTGGAAATTCGTGAGGCAGGAACCCATGAAGAGACGGTAAAAGCACAGCTGACTGCAAGTTTGTTTCACCTGACTCCAGAAGAATTTTCCAAAGTGGTCATTGCCTACGAGCCCATCTGGGCGATAGGTACGGGCAAGACTGCCTCGGCAGATCAAGCACAAGAAATGCATGCAGCACTAAGAGGTCATCTGGCCAGTAAGTATGGACAGGCTGCTGCTGCGCAAACGTCTATTTTGTACGGAGGATCCGCCAATCCAGGAAATGCAAAAGAACTTTTTGGCAAGCCTGATGTAGATGGCGGATTGATTGGAGGGGCTTCCCTCAAATCCCGTGACTTTATTGAAATTGTAAAATCCTTCTAATTCCAGCCCCGCAGCTGCGGGGCTTTTTAAGAGTCTTTCCCAGTTACTGGGAATCTGAGCCAATTCAATGTATTCATGGACTACGTACAAGTGAGCATTACCTGCCTGGAGGATTACCGGGAAATCCTGATTGCTGAATTAGCGGCGGTTGGCTTTGATTCCTTTTTGGAAACAGAAACTGGTTTTGAAGCCTATGTGCCACAAGACCAGTTTTCCAGAGATTCCTTTGACGAAGTCATCGCCACCTACCGAGAGCCTGCAGCACTTACCCTGCTGGAAGGAATCATGCCCAAAGTGAATTGGAATGAGGAGTGGGAAAAAAACTACGACCCAATCGAAGTAGATCAGTTGGTGTATGTGCGTGCTTCCTTCCACTCCCCTCAACCAGGCTTCCAGTATGAAATTGTGATCAACCCAAAAATGTCTTTTGGAACTGGACACCATGCCACCACCTTTCAGCTACTTTCCATGCAAGGGAAAATTGATCACCAAGGCAAGCGGGTGTTGGATGTAGGATCAGGCACTGGCATTTTGGCGATTATGGCCCATTTGCTTGGCGCCAAGCAGGTGGAGGCTTTCGATATCGATTCCTGGTGTGTGGACAATGGCAACGAGAATTTTGAGTTGAACCAGGTAGCCACCCGTATGGGTTTGGGTACCATTCGTGAGGTCCAGCCCAAAGGTCCTTATGCACTTATTTTGGCCAACATCAATAAGAATGTGTTGCTGGATGAGCTGGCGATCTACGCAAGTCTGCTCACGGATCAAGGGCTGCTGCTCTTGAGCGGGTTTTATTCTGAAGACATAGCAGACCTAGTGCAGGCAGCTTCGGCGCAGGGACTCAGTTTAACGATGCAGACCACCAAAGACAACTGGGCGGCTTTGTGTCTTCAAAAAAATTAAGATGGTAGAACTACTTGTCTATTCCCTATTGCTGGTGGCTGTCCTGGGGCATGGATGGGCTGCGGCGCGATGGTACAAAAAAATCCATCAGAATACCCAGCTTACCTTCAGCCAAAAGAATGCCTTGAAGTTAAGGGCCTTGGTTTTCCCCGTAAGTCTTTGGTGGGCTGCTCGATCGGCACGGAAGAATTAATTTTTCGAACCTTTTCGTGCGAAACACGCTACTAAGAAAGGTCTAGGCCCAAGAATTTGGGTTTTGCTTCTTAAATACTTGTAATATTACCCTATGGAGTACGTCTGGAAACAAAAGCCAAAAATAGCTCAAGCCGCAGTTGACAAATTAAGCAAGGACATCAATGTGAATGCTACCCTTGCTACCATGTTGATCAATAGAGGTGTGGAAAATTTTGATCAGGCTAAAGACTACTTTCGGCCTAGCCTGAACCTGTTGCACGATCCTTTCTTGATGAAGGACATGGACGCTGCAGTGCTTCGAATAGCTAAGGCGGTAAAAAACGAAGAGCACATTTTGGTCTATGGGGATTACGATGTAGATGGAACTACAGCGGTAGCCTTGATGTATGAATTTTTAAAAGGGTTTTACCCCCATGTAGATTTTTACATTCCTGATCGATACAAGGAAGGTTACGGGATATCCGAAAGGGGCGTTCGCTATGCTGCGGAAACGGGTTTCTCACTAATCATCGCTTTAGACTGTGGCATCAAGTCCATGGATAAAGTGGAATTGGCTTCTGAGCTTGGTGTGGACTTCATCATTTGTGACCACCATACTCCCGGGGATGAACTCCCAAAGGCGGTGGCGGTGCTGGATCCAAAAAGGCAGGATTGTAAGTATCCCTACAAGGAACTCAGTGGATGCGGAGTGGGCTTCAAGTTAATTCAAGCCTATGCTAAAGCCCAGCAATTGGAAGAGGCCAGCCTCTACACCTATTTGGACTTGGTGGTGGTGAGTATCGCGGCAGACATTGTTCCTATCACAGGAGAAAATCGAATTTTGGCCTACTACGGCTTAGACCGGATCAACAATACTCCACGGCCAGGACTGAAAGCCTTGATGCTCCTTTCAAAAATGGAAAAGGATATCCAAATTTCAGACATCGTCTTCAAGATTGGCCCACGGATCAATGCCTCGGGTCGCCTAGAACATGCCAAAGCATCGGTAGAGTTGCTGATTGCACCAAATTTGGATGAGGCCATCGAGCGAGCCAAACTCGTCGATGAGGTCAATGCCACGCGGCGCAATTTTGATGAGCACATCACCAAGGAGGCCTTTGAAATGCTGGCACTTCAAGAGGAAGGAGCGCAGTGGAATTCTACCGTGCTATTCAAGCAGGATTGGCACAAAGGGGTCATTGGCATTGTGGCTAGCCGCTGCATTGAAAAGTATTACCGCCCAACGATTATCTTAACGGAGTCCAACAACAAGGCGACAGGGAGTGCACGTTCCGTCGTTGATTTTGATATTTACGAAGCAATAGCCGAATGTGCAGATCTTTTGGATCAGTTTGGTGGACATAAGTATGCAGCAGGCCTCACCTTGGATGTAAAAAACGTACCCGCCTTTCAAAAAAAGTTTGAGGAGGTAGTTCGCAGCCGTATAAAAGCCACACACCTCAAGCCTGTTATCGAGATTGATGATGTCTTGCTTTTGGATCAGATCAATTACAAGTTTTACAACATTATCAAGCAGATGGCTCCCTTTGGACCGGGCAACTCAGAACCCATTTTTCAAATTCAAAATGTGTATGCCGAGGATGTGACGGTACTAAAAGACAAGCACCTGCGGATTAAAATTATGCAAGACGGGCAGTTGACCACGCCGGTATGTTTGGGCTTTGGCATGGCTGACCGAGCCAAAGATCCGGACCTCACCACCGTGAATATGCTGCGTGGCAAAATGCATTTTGACCTTGTGGTGGAAATGCGTGAAAATTTCTTTCGTGACAAAAGCAGTTTGCAACTCTACGTGAAAGACATCAAATTTGACTGATATGATTCTTCGAGCTGAGCACCTCCTAAAAATATACAAAGGCCGATCTGTGGTCAATGACA